>NZ_JBFBGN010000042.1:0-52465 GCF_040684675.1 Streptomyces sp. NPDC089915
GACCGCTACGGCAGCCCCGTCGCCGCCTGGAACTTCTGGCAGAACAACCACTGGTACTAAACCACCAGCGGAAACACACCAGCACCACACGAAGACGCCCGGCCGGGAATCCCCGGCCGGGCGTCTCCGCGTTGGCGCGCGCGCCGGTCAGGCCCCCCGCGCCGCGAGGGCGGTGCGGATGCGGGCCGCGTGGGCGGGGGCGTCCGCGGGGTCGAGCGGGGCGTGGCCGACCAGCAGGCGGTACCAGAAGGGGCCGTAGACGAGGTCGGTCGCGTGCGCGAGGTCGAGGTCCTCCGCGAGTTCGCCGCGGGCGGCGGCCCGGCCGTAGACCTCCGCCAGGACCTCGCGCCGGGTTTCGATCCAGGCCCGGAACGGTTCGGCGAAGGCGGGGTCGAGCTGCGCCTCGGCCATCAGTCCGCGCAGCGCCTTGGCGCGTGCGGGGTGGTGGGCGATGGCGTAGAGGTCGCGCAGGAGCGCCGTGAGATCGCCCGTGAGCGTCCCGGTGTCGGGGGAGGGGACGCGGTGGGCGGTGGTGCGGGTGTACGCCTCCATGACGAGGTCGCCCTTGGTCTTCCACCACCGGTAGATGGTGCTCTTGGCCACGCCGGACCGGCGGGCGACCCCCTCGATGGTCAGGGCGCCGTAGCCGCCGGATTCGAGGAGGTCGGTCGTCGCGTCGAGGACGGCCTCGTGGGCCTCGTCGTTGCGGATCCGTCCACCGGTGCGTGGTGAGGGGTTGGTTGCCACGGCGACAGCGTAGTCAGGGCGGGCAGGGTGCTGGACCCGCAGGGGGCGCCGTGCTACTTTTATCGAAACGCTCCGTAGCGTTTTGAAATCTCGAGGCTCAAGGGGGAGACATGGGCAAGATCGTGATCGCGCACGGGTACGGGATGCGCGGCGGGGACCACTGGTACCCGTACCTGTCGGAGGAACTGCGGGCCGCCGGGCACGAGGTCCGGGTGCCGGACTTCCCGGACCCGGAGGCTCCGGAGGCCGGGGCGTGGCTGAAGGCGCTGGGGGAGGAGGCCGTGGGCCGGCCCGCCGACACCGTGCTCGTCGGCCACAGCCTGGGCGGGGTGAACCTGCTGAGGCTCCTCCAGGAGCACGACACCGAGGCCGAGGGGCCCTATGCGGGCGCGGTGTTCGTGGCCTCGATGTCCGGCGAGGTGGGGTACGACGCGCTCGCCGGCTTCTTCGAGCCGGAGTTCGACTGGGCGCGCATCCGGGCGGCCGCGAGGGCCTTCAGGGTGCTGCACGCGGCGGACGACCCGGTGACGGGCGCCCGCACGGGCGAGCACGTCATGCGCTTCGTCACCGAACTGGGGGCCACCGCCACGCTGACGCCGTCCGGCGGGCACTTCCCCAGCACGGGCGGGATGCGCCGGGAACTGCCGGAGGCCCTGCGCCTGGTGGCCGAGCTGCTCCCGTAGCGGAGGGCCCGTCCTCGCGGGGCGGCGTCCCGCACCCGGCGCGCTCGGTGGGTGCGGCTCCGCGATTGGCCACTTCGGGCCTGTCCGGGGCGCGCAACGCCTTCCGCGGCCTGGCCCGTGACACGGACGTGGCCCCCGCCGACGCGCGGTTCTAGGCCGGGCGCCGCCGCAGCCCCCCCATGCCGGGGGGGGCCGTGACGACTACTTCTGCACGACGACGACGGCGTTGCCGACCTTGCGCTCGGTGGGGGCGCTCGCCGTCCAGCTGTCCATGGGGCGGTTGTACAGGGTGCCGTTGGCGATGAGGGTGGTGTCGCCGCCGATGCCGAGGCTGAGCGCGTCCTTGGCGCCGAGCCACTTCATGACCTCGGCGGCTTCCTGGACGGTGACGCCGACGCTGGTGGCGGGGTCACGTCCGTCGATGGTGACCAGCAGGAGTTCGCCGGCCGCGGTGACGCCGGCGAGGGTGCGGGGGTGCCGTTCGATGACGGCTCGGGTGGGGGTGCCGTACACGGCGTCGTGCATGCCGTTGGCCACCGTGTTGACCATGACCTCGCCGTCGCGGACCAGGGCGGGGCCGCCGCCCGCGACCGCGGACAGGGTCGGGCTGGTCACCGGCCTGCCCTGGGAGTCGGTGATGCCGGTGCCGGGTTTGAAGGCCTGGCCGACGACGGCGTGCGCGCGGAGCCAGTCCGCCCCGGCGCCGATGCCCTGCATGACCCTGGCGCCCGCGGGGATGGGCCCGCCAGCCGGACGTATCTCCTTGACGCTCCAGTTGCCGTCCATGACCACATCGACGCCGCCGGTCGCCTCCGGTCGCGGCGGCGGGGTCGACGCCCCCCACTCGGGCCGGAAGACCACGACCTCGTCGTCCGCGACGCACATGATCCCGCGCCACGGCCTGGCCTCGGGATTCGCGCCCTTGCCGTCGAGGCGGCGGTCGTCGCCGGTTCCGCCGCAGCCCCGGATCCGGCCGGGCACGCGGTTGATGCCGTCGACCTGGCGCACCTCGCCGTCGGGAGCCGTCACCTGGGTCCTGGAGGTGATCTCGTCGACGCGGACCCGGCCGCCCGCACCCTCCAGGAGCAGGGCGGTGCGGCCGTTGTTCGCCTCGCTGAGAAGGCTGTTGCCCTGGACGTACAGGCCCTCGGGGTCGCCGTCGTGGCCCGAGAAGTTCTCGTTGCCCGGCGAGTCGATGTCGAACTCGGACCCGTTGACCGCGACCAGGGCTCCGGCCGCCGCGGCCATGTCGCGGACCGACTGCGTCGTGCGGATGTCCTGTCCGTGTACGGCCTTGAAGGCGACGGCCGCGGTGGGGTCCACCGTGACGACCCGTACCTGCCACGGCCCGGTGCTGGGGAAACCGTCCTGGGCCGTGTAGACGGTGCGGGCCGAGTGGCCTGCGGACTCCAGCCGGCCCTTCAGCCGGTCCGCGTCGGCGCGGCCGTTCGGGTCGAACTGCCCGACCCGCACCCTGTGTTCGTATAGGAATCCGCCGCCCCCCGTCAGGACGGGCACCTGCCAGGAGTCGACCCGGCCCGTGAACCCCTGGGCGGCCAGGTCCCTGACCAGGGCGTCGGCGTACGTCCGGTTGCCGAGCTGCCAGCTCTTGCCGCCCGGGCGCGGGATCTCCAGCTCGACCGACCACAGGTCCGAGGCCTGGCCCTGGACGAACTTCCGGTACGTGACCCCGGGCGCCAGGGTCTGGGGGGCCTGCGCGACGGTCTGGAGATCGGCGGGCCCCAGCGGCATGTGCTGTGCCGCGCCGCTCGAATCGTCCGCCGCGGCCGACGCGCCGGGCGGCAGCACGGCCAGGGAAGCGAGTGCGACGGCGGCCGCGAGGCCGCGAGACGGTCTGGGCAAGACACTCCTCAGGTGGAGGGAACGGTGCTGCGGGCGAGGACCGTGCGGGGGAACCCCCCCAAGATTCAACCACAATTGATAATCAGTCATCTGTGGTTGATGTCAAAAATCCCTGTCCGGGAACCCGAGCGGAGTGATAGACAGCCGCAGTGGAACACGAACGCGAACTCGAACACTCCGACCTGCTGAGGCTGATCGACGAACGGTCGGCCGCCTTCCGTGCCGCCGTCGCCACCGCGCCCGACCTCGGCGCACAGGTGCCCGGCTGTCCCGAATGGACCCTGCTCGACCTCGCCCGGCACCTGGGCGGGGGAGACCGGTTCTGGGCCGAGATCGTCGGTGCGGGGCCCGCCGCCGGGCCCCCGGCCGAGGCGGTCGCGGCGCGCGCCGCGCTGGTCGTGCCGCGCGAGCGGGAGGCGCTGTCGGCCTGGCTGGAGGAGTCGACCCGGGCGCTGCTGGGCGCCCTGCGGGAGGCGGGTCCGGAACGGGGGTGCTGGACGTGGTGGGGTGCGTCGCAGTCGCCGCGGACCGCCGGCGGCGTGGCACGCCACCGGGTGCAGGAGACCGCGGTGCACACCTACGACGCCCAGCTCACCGCGGCCGCCCCGCAGCCGCTGCCGCGGGACGTGGCGCTCGACGGCGTCGACGAGTTCCTGTCCACCTGCGTCGCGACGAGCGGCGCCTGGCCGCACAAGCCCACCGCCTTCGACTTCCACGCCGCCGAGGGCCGCTCCTGGCGGCTGACCGTCGACGGCGACGGCGCACGGGCCCGCCGTCTGCCCGCCACCGCCGCTCCCGGCGAAGAGCCGGAGGCGGCCGGTGTCTCCGTCCACGGCACGGCCGGAGAACTGATCCTCTTCGTCTACGACCGCATCCCGGCCGGCTCCGTACGGATCGACGGGGACGCGGGCCTCTTCGACCTGCTCCGCGACTGGGAACCGGAAGAGTAGGAGCATCCATGGCCGTGCCCGCCGGAGAACCCCCCACCCGCCCCGCGCACGAGGCCGCGCACGCGCCCGTCGCGTGTCCGTGCTGCTTCCACCGAACGCTGGAGCGCCGTGCGGACTTCGAGATCTGCCCGGAGTGCGGATGGGAGGACGACGGGCAGGACGACGAGGACGCCCACCTCGTCCGGGGCGGCCCCAACGGCCGCCTGAGCCTGGCGCGGGCCCGGCTGGACTACCTGGAGGAGGCCGCCGGGGAATCCGGCGCGTCCTTGGCGCACGGCGGCGAGGGGCTGTGGCGGTCGGAAGCCCGCCGCCAGGTCCCGGACGAGGTCGGCCGGGGGAGTGGCCGGCCCCCGGATGCCCGCGGCGTGCCGGACGGCGCGCCGTCCGTCCGTGAGACCGTGGGCCCGGAGGACGACGCGTGCGGGACTCGGGGAAGGGAGCCGCGATGACCGGTCTGCGGATCCGTATCGACGGCCACGACCTGCCCGGCCTCACCTGCCCTGCCGGGGCGCCCGCCGACGCCGGCGGGGAGGTGTACCGCAACGTCCACGTCGCCGTCCAGCACCGGAACCCGCGCGCCGGCCTCCTCGACCCGTACCCCGGCGACGCCGCCCGCGCCACCTGGACCCTGGAGTGCACCACGGCCCCTTCCGCCTCCGGCACGGACGTCAGGGGCCCCTACGTACAGGGCCGGCCGGGAGGCAGGTTCGTCTACCTGTCCTGGGGCACCGTCGAGGAGTCCGGCGCCTTCACCATGTTCCGCCGGGCGAAACTCCTCCTCGACGCAGTCCCCGCCGAGACCCTGCACGACGCCGCCCGCGGCGGGCTGCTGGTCGGACGCCTCGGCCTCACGGACGCCCTCGGCCACCCGCTGTGCGCGCGGGTCGTGCCCCCGCGCGTCCTCTGGACCGCCGAAGCCGTCGACCGGGACCACCGCCTTTGATCAGCCGTCCGGACGAGGACGCGCGTCCGCTGGAAGGGGAGGGCGGATGGACCCGTCGAACGACCCGTCGAACGGCCCGTGGCGCGAGCCGGTCTGGATGGTGGCCGCGAACGTGGTGGCATGGCGCCGGTGCGGGCCGGGAGGCCGGGAGCTGCGCCCCGGCACGAAGAGCTTCAAGGGCGGGGCGAAGGTGTACGTGGCCGACGCCTACTGGGGCCCGGGGGGTGACCGCATCACGTCCGTGGGACGCGAGCGGCACACCGGACGGTGGATCGTGATCGACATGGCGACGCGCGACCTGTACGGCTTCCGGCCGAAACTCGTCCACACGCCGCGGGTCCTGGAGCGGCTGCAAGAGGCCCGACGGGCAAGCGGGTTCGGCTCGGCGGACTACGCGGCGGAGGTCTCCGCGGCGCTGGAGCGGTACGCGTCCCTCTACCGGGCCGAGATCGCGCCGAACGCCCCGCACCCGGACCGGTGCCTGTGTCACGCCTGCCTCACCGGCGAAGCGGGGTGAGGCGTGCCGCCGTGCTCCGCACTCCCCGGCCCCGCATAGCGGCGGACGGCAACGGTCAGGCCGCCGCCGCGGTGTCCGAAGCCACCACGTCTAGCACCGGATGCACCCCGCGAACCGGCGCGCACGCTCCTTGGGGGGCGACTCCGAACGGTATCCGTGCAGATGCGTTACGTCCTCTTTCTGCATAGTTTGGCCGTGCGTACAGAAAGATCGCGTACGTCCGGTCCCGCCCCTGTGAGAAAGGCCTCCCATGAAGCGCTTCCCCGTGATCGGCGTGCTCTGCGTCAGCGCGGCGCTCGGACTCGCAGCCTGCTCCGACAACAGCAACGACAACTCGGCCGCGGAGCAGGCCACCAAGGCCGCCGCCGACCTGTGCACGGATCTGAACGCCCTCAAGGCGGACAACGCCAAGCTGAAGGCCCTGAACCCGACCTCCGCGACCAAGGACCAGGTCAAGGACGCCTACGACGCCGTCCAGAAGGACTGGGGGAACGTCAAGAGCAACCTCGCCAAGATGAAGCAGGCGGAGCAGGACGCGGTCAAGGACGCCGCGGAGAACCTGAAGAAGGGCTACGAGGCCCTGCCCGGCGACACCACCGGCAAGGACGCGCTCACCAAGCTCCAGCCGCAGATCCTGAAGCTGGACGAGGCCTCCACGGCCGCCTCGACCGGTCTCAAGTGCTGACGGCGGACCACCCCGCTCTGCGCTGAGCTGCCCTTTTCGACGGTTAGGGTGGCCTCATGACCGTGCTCGCATATGAAGACTTCGGCACCGGACGCCACCGGGAAGCCTCGCTGATCCGGCACGCCCTGGGCAGCGTCCACGACGAGGAGCTCGTGGCGGGCCTGGCCGGCGGCGTCGGCTTCATGTACTTCGTGTTCGAGTACGAGGGCAGGCTGCCCATCCTCACGATCGTGGCCCAGGCCCACCCCGAGCCGTGGGTGCAGGTCGCCCTCGGCCGCCTCGGGGTTCCCTACGAGGCCACCCGGGCGATGAACCCCCGCTGGGGCCGGGTCCGGGCCGCGCTCGACGCCGGGCAGCCCGCCTTCTGCGTGGTCGACCGCTCCGCCCTGCCCTGGCACGGCTCCGACCCGGACGCCGAGATGACCGGCACCGACCCGTACACCGTCGTCATCGCCGGGTACGACGGCGACGACCTGCTGGTCGAGGACGGGGCCGAGACCCCGTACCGGATCGACCGCGAGGAGTTCGGCGCCGCCTGGACCGCGCACCGCAAGGGCCGCCACCAGCTGATCGTGCCCACCGGGCCGCCCGAGGGCGAGCCCGACGTGGCGGGGGCGATCGCCTCCACCGTCACGCACCTCACCGGCCCGGTCCTGGGCAACGCGTTCGACGTCAACTTCGGCTTCAGCGGCATGGAGAGGCTCGCCGCGCAGCTGCGCGACGGCAGCACCGCCGCCGGCTGGGAGCGCCGGTTCGGCGGTACCCCGGAGGCGCTCCGCGCGGGCACCGGGCGGCTGTACGCCTGCCTGGAGGAGGAGTGGACCGCCCCGGGCGCGACGCGGCCGCTGTACGCCGACTTCCTCGACCTCGTCGGCCGCGCGGAGGCCGCCGCGCTGTTCAGGGAGTCCTCCGGGCACTGGTCGGAGCTGGCCGCACTCGCCCGGGACACCGCCCCGGACGCCGGTCCGGGTGAGCGCCGGGCCCTCTTCGACGCGTGCGCGCGGCAGGTGGACCGCTCCCTGGACCTGGAACGGCAGGCCGTCCGGTCCCTGGCGGGCTGACGCGGCGGCGGCGGTGGCGGCGGACCGGCCGGGCCTGGCCCGGCCGGCCCTGCCGGGCTCCTGCCGCGACCCTTGACGGATGGTCTGGACCAAACCTACGTTGAGGCGGATCACTCCCGGTCATTCCGGCCTGCCCGCACGTCCGCCCCCCGGGTGCGGACGGCGCGAAGGGAGCACCTCATGATCCGTCGGACCCTCCGCCTGCTCGGCCTCGGCCTCGCCGCGGCCCTGCTCGCCCCGTTACCCGCCGCGGCGGCCGGCCCGCCGCATCCCGGCCCGCTCGCACCCGACACCTGCGCCGTACGGCCGAAGCCCTCCGGCAAGGTCCTCCAGGGATACTGGGAGAACTGGGACGGCGCCGCCAACGGCGTCCACCCGCCCCTCGGCTGGATCCCCCTCACCGACGCCCGTATCCGCGCCCACGGCTACAACGTCGTCAACGCCGCGTTCCCGGTGATCCGTTCGGACGGCACCGTCCTGTGGGAGGACGGCATGGACAGCACCGTGAAGGTACCGACCCCCGCCGAGATGTGCCAGGCCAAACAGGACGGCCTGACCGTGCTGATGTCCATCGGCGGCGCGGCCGCCGGCATCGACCTCGGCTCGGCCGCGGTGGCCGACCGCTTCGTCGAGACCATCGTCCCCCTCCTCAAGAAGTACAACTTCGACGGGATCGACATCGACATCGAGACCGGCCTCGTCGGCTCCGGCAGCATCGGCCGGCTCTCCCCGTCCCAGGCCAACCTGATCCGCATCATCGACGGCGTACTCGACCGGATGCCCGCCGGATTCGGCCTCACGATGGCCCCCGAGACCGCCTACGTCACCGGCGGCAGCGTGGCCTACGGCTCGATCTGGGGCGCCTACCTGCCCATCGTCAAGAAGTACGCGGACAACGGCCGGCTGTGGTGGCTCAACATGCAGTACTACAACGGCAGCATGTACGGCTGCGCCGGTGACTCCTACTCCGCGGGGACCGTCGCGGGCTTCAAGGCGCAGACGGACTGCCTCGACCGGGGCCTCGTCGTCCAGAACACCACGATCAAGGTGCCCTACGACAAGCAGGTCCCCGGCCTTCCGGCCCAATCCGGCGCCGGCGGCGGCTACATGGGCCCGGGCCTGGTCTCCCAGGCGTGGAACTCCTACGGCGGGCGGCTCAAGGGCCTGATGACCTGGTCGCTCAACTGGGACGGGTCCCGGAACTGGACCTTCGGCGACAACGTACGGACCCTCCAGGGCCGTTGACGCCGGGGCCGGTGCCGCCGAGGGCCGGTGAACCGCCCGTGGCGGTGGCGCACGTGTTCGCGAGCCCCCTGTGCGGGTGATCCCTGCCCGTCCCGGTCCCGTGCCGGGGCGGGTGTGCGGGATCATGGGGGGTGGAACGCGGGCCGGACGTGGAGAGGGCACCTTGATGGAGGTGGAGCACAAGACGCAGACGGCCACGGTCGCGGGGCTGCTCGCGGCGGTGGCCGAAGGGCAGAGCGGGGCCCTGTGGCGGCTGCGGGGCGACGACCGGCAGCTCGACGCCAACCTGGTGCGGCACCTGCCCGGCACCGGCGGCGCGCAGTACACCGAGGACGAGGTCGACGTGATGCTGGTCGTCGTCTCCGGAACGGGCATCCTCACCCTGGACGGCGCCCAGTCGCACCTGTCCGCCGGCTTCCTGGCCCTGCTGCCGCGCGGCTCCGCCCGGGCGCTGCTGGCCGGGCCGAAGGGCCTGGTCGTGCTGACCGTCCACCGCAGGCGCCGGGGGATGAGCATCGCGCCCGCAGCCGGCGCCTCCGCCGCCCCTGCCGCTCCCGCCGCCTCCGCGCCCCCGGAGTGCGCCGTGCACCTGGTCTGTGTCCAGTGCCACCGGCACGCCATAGAGGTCGACGCCCGCTACTGCACCGGCTGCGGCACCCGGCTGCCCGCCCGCCCCGCGGCCGGCTGACGGCGCGCCGGCCGAGGAGCGCCCCAGCCGTCCGCGGCCGTGACGGCCCCCCCGGGATCCCCGGGCCGGGCTCATCCCTCGTCGAGCGGGACGCCCAGCCCTTCGGCCAGCGCGGTGAGGGTCGCTCCGAGCGGCAGCGCGACACGGGTGACGGCCTGCGCGTCGCCCCGGGTCCGGTCCCGGTTCACGATCAGCACCGGCTTCCCCTCCCGGGCCGCCTGGCGGACGAACCGGAGCCCGGACATCACCGTCAGCGAGGAGCCCAGGACCAGCAGCGAGGACGCCTCCCGCACCAGCCGCCGGCAGTGCTCGACGCGCGCCGGCGGAACGCTCTCGCCGAAGAACACCACGTCCGGCTTGAGGACCCCGCCACAGCGCGCGCACGGCACCACGCGGAAGTCCCCGACCTGCTCCCGGGTGAGGTCGGCGTCCCCGTCGGGGTTGATCCCCGCCGCCACGGGCGCGAAGCCCGCGTTCGCCTCCTCCAGTCGCCGCGCCAGCTCACGGCGCGGGCTGAAGGCCCCGCAGGACAGGCACACGACCCGCCCCAGGCTCCCGTGGAGCTCCACGACGTCCTCGCTGCCGGCGGCCTGGTGCAGCCCGTCGACGTTCTGGGTGATCACACCCGAGAGCAGCCCGTGCCGCCCGAACGCGGCCACCGCCCGGTGCCCGGCGTTGGGCAGGGCGCGGCCGAACGAACGCCAGCCGAGGTGGCCGCGCGCCCAGTACCGCTGCCGGGCCCCGGCGCTCGCGGTGAAGTCCTGGTAGGTCATCGGGGTGTGGCGGCTCAGGCTCCCGCCCTCGCCGCGGTAGTCGGGGATGCCGGACTCCGTGGACAGGCCCGCCCCGCTGAGCACCAGCACGCCGCCGGCGCGCAGCGCGTCGGCGACCGGCCGCGGGTCGGTGGTGCCCGGCGGCGGCTCCTCGGTGGGGGTCCAGTCCAGGGTGGGACGCGTACGCATGCCTCCAGGGTACGAACCCGCCCGGCGCACGGGTACGGCGTGCCCCGGCCGGTTCGCCGCGGCACGCCGTGATCCGGTCCGCGGCGGTTCCCGTACGGGGTGGGTGCGGGAACCGCCGCGGGGGATCAGCCGTGGTGGTGGTGGCCCCGGCGGCCCCACGACTCGGTGTCGACGACGTTGCCGCGGGCGTCGCGGAGCGTGGCGGTGTCGCGCTCGTCCCAGATCTGCCGGCGGCGGTCCTGGTAGACGTCGTGGCGGCTGTCGCGGCCCTTGCCGGTGTGCACCCTCACGGCGGAACCGCCGTCCAGGCGCAGGTCGTTGAAGCGGTAGCGGTTGCCCTGCTGGTCGGTGAGGGTGTAACCGCGCAGGTTGACGGGGTTGCGGCCGGTGTTCTTGACCTCGACCCACTCGCCGTTCAGGGCGCGGTTGTCCTGGCCGCGGCCGGCGTTCTCGACGTCACCGATGACGACGGGGGAGTGCGCGCCGTGGTGGCCGTGCCGGTGGTCGTCGGCGGCCGCGGCCGGCACGGCGGCGGCACCGATCAGGGCGCCCACGGCCAGGACGGCGGCGAGAGTACGACGGGTGGCGACGGAAGCGGACATGCGGATGGCTCCTTCAACGGGCGGCACGGCACGGCCCCGTACGGGCCGGACGGGCTCCGAGCAGTTCCCGGCGTCCTGCCGAGGAGCCACACTCTGGTGCCCGATCACCCCTGAAACCGGTGGAGACATGACGTATTGCTCAATCTAGACATTTCTATGACTCTCCCTTGTGAGGGGCGTGCGGATAAGGTCGACGACGATGGAGGGCCGGTCACCGCCGTGGTGACGGGCGGCGGGCGGACGAACAGGAGGCCCACGTGGGCATGCGCAGCACCGCGCGGACGGAGGCGGGCGCCGTCCGCGACATCACCCCGCGGGGAACGGTCGACCTGCGGGGCGGGACGGACACGGGCATACGCCTGTCCTATCCGCGGGACGCGGTCGTCGTCATAGCCGGACTCCCGGGCAGCGGGAAGAGCACCCTGCTGCGCGCGTGGGCCCCCGCCGCGGCCGTCCTCGACCCGCGCGCCACCCGCGCCGACTGCGAGGCGGCCCTGCCCTCCTGGCTCCCCTACGCCCTGTACCGGCCCCTGGCGCGGCTGCACCACATGCGCCGGATACGCACGGCCATGCGCGGCCCGGAGCCGCTGCTCATCCACGACTGCGGCACCCGGACCTGGCTGCGCCGCTGGCTCACCCGCAGCGCCGGGCGGGCGGGGCGGCCCGCGCACATGGTCCTCCTCGACGTCGGGTCCCGCGAAGCCCTCTCCGGCCAGCACGCCCGCCGCCGCCTGACGTCGCCCCGCGTCTTCGCCACCCACGAACGGGGCCTGGCGGCCCTCCTGTCCGGCATCGGGGAAACCGCCCCGCCGGGGGCCACGGGCTTCACCTCCGTGGTCCTCCTGGACCGCCGCCTGCGCGACACCTCACCCCGCGCCCGCTTCACCGACCCCCGGGTACCTGCACAGGCGACCGCCCCCTAGGCGAACGGATCCTCCCGCAGCCGAAGCGGCCGGGCCAGGGCCCGCTCGTACGCGGCCCGCTCGAAGACGTACGGCCCCACCGGCCGGACGGCCTCGACCAGGGGTTCCCGCAGGTCCGTCCCGTCCACCCGGACGCCCCACCGGCGGTTCACCCCGTACGTGAAGAACCCGATCCTCATCCGGCCCCGGCGGCCGTGAGGTCGGCGAGTACCTCGCGGGCCGCGCGCGCCCCCGAGGCCAGCGCTCCCTGGAGCGATCCCGTCGCGCGGTGGTCCCCGCACACGTAGCGGCCCGGGGCGAGGCGGCTGGTGCGGGTGAGGGGCAGGGGCGGGCGCATCGCGGGCAGCGCGCCGCGCACCGTGACGCGGTGCACGGGCTCCCAGGTCCCGGTGTCCGTGCCGTACGCCTCCGCGAGGGCGGAGACGACGGCGGCCTCCTCCGCCGGACCCGGGGCGCCGAGCACCGAGGTCGACACCAGGGCCCTGCCGTCGGCGGAGTAGCCGGGCTGGACCTCGGTGAGGACGCACGAGTTGAGGAACCGGCGGCGCGCGTCGACCAGCAGGGTCGGCTCGGGCAGCGGGGAGCGCTCGGCCGCGTGGTACAGGGTGGTGACGGTCCGGCCCTCGGCCGGCGGGAGCCCCGGCAGCAGGCGGGCCGCCGCACCGGCCCCGGCGGCGACGACCACGGCCCGCGCCCGCAGCTCCCCGCCGTCGAGCACCACACCGCCCGGCGTCAGCCCGGAGACCGGCGACGACGTGCGCACCACCCCCGGGGCCAGGCCCGAGGCGAGCTGCGCCGGCACGGCGCCGATGCCGTCGCGGGGCAGACAGAGGGTGCCGCGCAGCATGCTGCGCCAGACCAGGTGGAAGAAGCGGGCGGAGGTCTCCAGGGAGTCCTCCAGGAAGACGCCCGACAGGAAGGGCCGGAAGAACGTCTCGACGAACTCCTCGGAGAAGCCCGCGTCGGCCAGGGCCCTCCCGGTGCTGACGTCGGGCCGCGCCCGCATCCGTGAGGCGGGCGCGAGCAGGGCGCGGGCCGACAGGGCGCCGAAGGCCAGCACGTCGCGCGGCTTCACCCGGCCGCCCGTCAGGAGGCCGACGCCGTCGCGCGGGCGCCGGGTGGGATCGGCGAGCCGCAGCCGGCCGGAGTCGGTGTGCACCAGCACCCCGGGCGTGAACGGCCGCAGGAACAGGGCGGGCAGCTCGAACCGGCGCCTGACCTGCGGATAGCAGGTGTTGAACACCTGGAAGCCGCGGTCGGCCGTGAAGCCCGCGACCCGGTCGGTGCGGATGCGTCCGCCCACCGTGTCCTCGGCCTCCAGCAGGCGCACCCGCAGTCCGGCCGCCCCGAGGTCCGACGCGCACGCCAGCCCCGCCGCCCCCGCCCCGACGACCACCACGTCGTACCGGTCGTCCCGCGCCTCGGCCATGAGCGCCCTCGCCTTCCCGCCCGACTCGGGCTGCCGCCAGGCTACGCGCGGCCGTCCGCGCGGGGAGCAGGGACGCGCCGCCCGCCCTCGCCCGCGGTCAGCCCGTCCCGCGCAGCAGCCGGCGCCGGCGCGGGCGCTCCGTCCACAGGCAGGCGACGGCGAGCACCGTCACCGCGGCCGCCGCCCAGGTCGGCCACACCGCCCAGGAGGCGGCGACGGCGGCCACGAGCTGCAGCAGGACGAGCCCGACGGTGACCGCCCCCGGCACGGGGACGATCACCTGGTTCTTGTCCCCGGGCGTGGCGAACACCGTCGGCAGCCCGATCAGCAGCACCACCGAGGCGACCGCCGCCGCCACCGACCAGGAGGCCAGCGCCCACGGCGCGGCCACCCACGCGCACAGCTCCGTCGCGAACCGCAGCGCCGACGCCACATCGGCGCGCCCCTTCGTCCCCGCCTCGTACACCATGTCGGACATCCCCCTCAGGCCGTGCTCCGTGCCGCGCCGCGGACACTGTACGGGCGGCCCGGCGCGGCGGCCGAGGGTGAACCCGTACGCCGGACGGCGGCGCGCGCGGCCGCCGCCGGTGGCGGTCCGCCCGGCCGCGCCGCAGGCTCGAGGCGGGGACGAGCGCGAGCGAAGGGCGGCCGCCGATGCCACGAGCCGACGAACAGGGCCTGACGACGCGCCCGGCCGGGCCGGCGGATCAACGCCGGGGCAGGGTCGGACGGCTGAGGTCGGTGGTCCTGCGGACCAACCTGCTCCCCGCGTTCCTGGTCCTGACGGTCATGATGGTGGCCCTGTGGCTCACGGGCATGCCCTTCCTCCAGGCCCTGACGGTGTCCACCGGCATGAAGGTCGCCCTGGCCCTCCTCACCCTCCGCCGCCCGGCCCCGCCCTCCTAGCCGGCGAAGGCGGTGCGCCCGCTCACCGCAGGACGAGGAGGTCCAGCGAGGAGGTCAGGTCCGCGCCCCGCGGCGTCCGGCCGGCGAGCACCGCCTCGCGCAGGCGCTCCTTGCCCCGGGCGAACTCCTCCTCGGTGAGCCCGCGCATCAGCGTGTCGGCCGTGCGCAGGGTGTCGGCGCGCTCCAGCAGCTCGGCGAGGCTCGACAGGTCGCTCTGCGGGACGGACTCCAGGGCGGCCCGGGTGAATCCGGCGGAGGCGAAGGCCTCGCAGGTCTCCTCGACCGACGGGTACGTGTCGAGGGTGCGGGCGGTCTCGGGGAACCAGCGCACGATGCGGAGCCGCTCGTAGCGGCCCGCGAAGGCGTTGCGGACGAGTACCGGCGCGCCGGGGCGCAGTACCCGCCGGATCTCCCGGGCGGCCGCCGCGAGGTCGGGGACGTGATGGGTCACCGTGGACAGCCAGGCCGCGTCGGCGCCGGCGTCCGGCAGGGGCAGGGCCGCCGCGTGGCCCGCGCGGACGGCGATGCCGGCGCGCGGGGGGATCAGCGCGCGCATGGCCCCGGAGGGTTCGACGGCCACCACCCGCACCCCGAACCAGTCGCAGAAGGCCGTCGCGAACGCGCCGGTGCCCGCGCCGACGTCCACGACGGTCATGCCGGGAACGGGGTTCAGATGCCGCCGCACGGCCTCCTCCCAGGCGCCCAGCCCGCTCCGGGGGATCTCGCGGGCGGCGCGGAACGATGCCGCGGTCGCGCCGTCGTAGTCGATTCTGGCCATGTGCGTTCCGTCCGTCGGCGTGTCCGGGACGACGGTACCGGCCGGGTGCCCGGCCGTGCGGGCCGGGTTGATGCGTAACCGGTGCGCGGGTGGGGCAGTGATGCCATCCAGGCTCCCGGCAGGGGGCCCGAGTTGGTCGTCGAGAGGTCCGGACACATGGCTCAGGGAACGGTGAAGTGGTTCAACGGGGAGAAGGGCTTCGGGTTCATCTCGCCTGACGGCGGCGGCGCGGACGTGTTCGTCCACTTCAGCGCGATCGTGGGGTCCGGCTACCGGAACCTCGACGAGAACCAGCGGGTGGAGTTCGAGGTCCAGCAGGGCCAGCGCGGCCCCCAGGCCGCGGACGTCAGGGCCCTCTGAGGCACCGGGCGCGCGGGCCCCGGCCGGGTGCGGAGTCCGCCGGGGCGGCCTAACTCCCGCCGAAGTCGGGGAGGGTGATCGAGCCGTCCTCGTTGAAGGGGAACGCGGGGTTGTGCGCGATCTCCCAGGCGTGGCCGTCGGGGTCGGTGAAGGCGCCGGAGTAGAAGCCGACGGCGTTCACGGCGGCCGGTTTGGTGATCGTCGCGCCGGCCCGGCGCGCCGCCGAGAGCAGGGCGTCGACCTCCGCGTCGGAACGGACGTTGTGGGACAGGGCGATCCCGCCGAATCCGCCCCCGGGACCGGGCTCCAGGCCGCATTCCGCGGCCAGCGCGCCCCGGTCCCACAGGACGAGGCCCAGGCCGCCGGCCTGGAAGAAGACGGTCTCCTCGACCTCCTGCCCCCGCCAGCCCAGGGCCTGGTAGAAGGACTTGGCGCGGGCGAGGCCGGAAACCCCCAGGGTGACGAGGGTGATGCGCTGCTCCATGGGGTCACGGTACGCCCCGGCGGCGGGAAAGGAGTCGCGCCGCCCGCGCCGTTTCCCCAGACTCTCGGGTCATGGACCGTTTGCGGGAGATGGCGGAGCGGCTCGCCGGAGTCGGTGGCGTGGCCGGGGTGTGTCTGGGCGGCAGCCGGGCGAGGGGGACCCACCATCCGGGGTCGGACTTCGACCTCGGGCTGTACTACCGGCCGCCGCTGGACACCGACGCCCTGCGGCGGCTCGCCGCCGAGTTCGCCGGTGTGCCGGTGGAGGTGACGGAACCCGGCGGCTGGGGGCCCTGGGTGGACGGCGGGGCGTGGCTGACGGTGGACGGCCGGGCCGTCGACTGGATCTACCGGGACCTGGACCGCGTCCACCGGATCTGGGAGGACTGCCGGGCCGGGCGCTTCGAGGTCGGGGTCCAGGCCGGCCATCCGCTCGGGGTGTACTCGCACGCGTACGTCGGGGAGGTCGCCCTCGGCCGCGTTCTCGCCGATTCCGGGGGCGAGTTGGCGGCCCTGCGGCGGGAGGCGGCCCGGTATCCGGAGCCCCTGCGCGCGGCCCTGGTCGCCAACACGCTGTGGGAGGCCCCCTTCTGCCTGGCCAACGCCCGCAAGGGGGCCTCTCGGGGGGACGCCTTCCAGGTCGCCGGCTGCCTCTTCCGCGCGGTCGGGCTCCTCGTGCAGGGGCTGCACGCCCACGCGGGCCGCTGGGTGCTGAACGAGAAGGGCGCCGTCCGGGAGGCCGGGGAGCTCGCGGTGGCCCCCGCGGACTTCTCCGTGCGGGCGCAAGGGCTGTTCGCCGCCCTCGGCGCGTCCCCGGCCGCCCTGTCCGCCGCACTGGACAGCGCGGACGGGCTGGTCGCGGACGTGTGCGGGCGGCTCGCGTACCGAGGGTGACCGCTGAGCGGAGAGTGGCCGGATGTCGGCGTCCGGCTTGGGCTTGTGGATCTTCGGCGGTTAACCTGCCGCTAGTTGCTCAAGTCAACCAATAGGAGTGGTATGGACGCCACCGGCGAACACTTCCGCAGCCACGTGGAGGAGATCCTCGACGCCCTGGCGAAGGACCCCGGCCGCGAGGCCCTGGTCCACCACGACCGGCGCGTCAGCGCCGGCGAACTGCGCGACCTCGTCCACCGCACGGCCCGCGCACTGCGCTCCCGGGGGGTGCGGCGCGGCCAGACCGTCACCCTGCTCTCCGGCAACCTCCCCGAGACCATCGCCGCCCGCTACGCGGCAGGGCTGCTCGGCTGCGCCGTGAACCATCTCTACGCGGGTCTTTCGGCCGATGTGCACGCCGACATCCTGCGCGACGTCGAGACCGGGACGCTGCTGGCCGACCCCGCCCACCGCGAGCGCGCCGCCGACCTGGCCCGCCGGGTGCGCCTGGACCGGGTGCTGCTCCTCGGCGGGGGCACCGACACGGAACCGGACCTCGTCATGCTCGCCGCCGGGGAGTCCGCCGAGCCCTTACAGGGCGAGGCGCGACCGGAGGACATCTGCACCATCCGCCACACCGGCGGCACCACCGGCCACCCCAAGGCCATCTGCACGACCTTCGGCCAGTGGTCGTCGATCGGACCGGACTGGTCCGAGGAGACGCGGATCAGGGCGCTGGTGTGCACCACCCTCGCCCATGCCGCCGGCCTCATGGCGGACGCCACGCTGCACCGCGGCGGGAGCGTCGTCCTGCTCGACGAGTTCGAGCCCGGGGCGGTGCTCGCCGCCATGGAGCGCGAGCACATCTCCCACATGTTCCTGCTGCCGCCGCTGCTCTACCAGCTGATGGACCACCCGGCGATCGACCGCACCGACACCTCCGGCCTGCGCGTGCTCACCTACGGCGGCTGCGCCTCCTCCCCGGCCCGGCTCGCGGCGGCGGTCCGGCGCTTCGGCCCCGTACTGCACCAGTTCTACGGCCAGAACGAAGCGGGCGGCATCAGCATGCTCCTGCCCGAGGACCACGACCCGGCACGCCCGGAACTGCTGCGCACCGCCGGGAAGGCCATGGACGGAGTCGAGGTCGCCGTCCTCGACGCGGGCGGACGGCACCTGCCCCCGGGCGAGCACGGGGAGATCTGCGTCCGCTCCCCGCACGTGATGGAGGGCTACTGGAAGCAGCCCGAGCTCACGGCGGAGGTACTGCGCGACGGCTGGCTGCACACCGGTGACATCGGGTTCGTCGACGCCGACGGATACCTCACCATCGTGGACCGGCTCAAGGACATGATCGTGGTGGTGGGAGGCCACGTCTACACGGTGGAACTGGAGGACGTGCTGAACTCCCACCCGCAGGTCCTGCAGAGCGCCGTGCTCGGGGTCCCGGACGCCAACCTCATGGAACGGGTCCACGCGGCCGTCGTCCGCACGCCCGGCGCCGACGTCGGCGAGACGGAGCTGCGTGCCCTGGTGCGCGAGCGCAAGGGCGCCATGTACGAGCCCGCGAGCTTCTCCTTCGTCGACGAACTGCCGCTCACCGACGCGGGGAAACCGGACAAGAAGCTGCTCCGAGCCCGGGCGGCGACACCCTCCGGCGCCGCCTGACCGGGCCCGGGTCAGCGCACCACCCGGTAGCCGAGGCAGACGACCCGTGAGCCGAAGGTCCGGCTCCCGATGAGTTCCAGGTCCACCCGGCGCGCCTCCCGGGGGAAGAACGGAACGCCGCCGCCGACCAGCACCGGGTGGACCCTGGGCCGGTACTCGTCGATCAGGTCCAGCGCGGCCGCCTCGGCGGCCAGGGTCGCGCCGCCGATCGCGATCTCGCCGGGATCCGGGGAGGCCCGCAGCTGTGCGATCTCCTCCGCCAGCCCGCCCGAGGCCAGCCGGGCCTGCCCGCGCACCTCCGGCAGGGTGGTGGAGAAGACCACCTTGGGGAGCGGGTTCCACAGCTCGGCCCACTCGAGCATGGGGGCGCCGAGCGACGGATCCCGGCCGGCGGTCTCCCAGTACAGCATCGTCTCGTACAGCCGCCGCCCCATCAGGTGGACGCCGATTCCCCGGAGCTCGTCCGTGTAGAACCGGAAGAGCTCCTCGTCGGGCTCCGACCAGTTGAACCCGCCGTCCGGCCCGACGATGTAGCCGTCGAGCGAGACCCCCATCGAATAGGTCACCCTGCGCATGGACGTCCTCCTCGCTCCAGGCCCCGACCGTACGGCCGCCGCGGGCCCCGGGCCGGCAGCGACTCCGGCGTCCGCCGCGCCGCGCTCTCGCGGCAGCGGCTCGATCGCGACCTTGTGGGGGCGGCCGGGGGACAGGAGGATCCCTTCGACCGACCGGCACGACGGCAGACGGACGACGGACGACGGAAGGGGACGCGGAATGCGGCTGTGGGGGGTTCTGGGGAGGGCCGGGCTCGTGGTGGCCCTGGCCGGGGCGGGGCTGGGGGCGAGCGGGGCGGCCGAGGCCGCGCCCGGGGCGCCGCAGCTGGCGGTGCAGCGCACCACCGGGCTGCTCGACGGGGACATCGCCCGGTTCTCGGTCAAGGGCGGTCCGCCCAAGGCGTACGTGTGGGTGGAGATGTGCGCCCCGGACACGGTGGCCGGGGCCTGTGACGAGGACACCGGGCGGCAGTTCCGCGTGCTGCCCGACGGCACCCTGGGGGTGTCGCCGAAGAAGCTCTACGCACAGCTCGCCACCGGAGCGGGCACCTTCGACTGCCGTACCGCCACCGCCGCGCACCCGTGCCGGCTGGCCCTGACGGACAACACCGGCGCCGTCCTCACCACCGTCCCGCTGTCCTTCCGGCCCCACGGCGCGCTGGAAGCCGCCCCCACCGTCCGGGTGGATCCGTCCGAGGGACTGGCGGACGGGCAGTCCGTGCGGGTCACCGGGCGCGGCTACGAACCGCAGTACCACTCGGTGGTCCTGGAGTGCGCCGCCGGCACCGCGGAGGCCGAGGGCTGCCGCACCCGGGGGCGTCCGCCCGCCACCGACGACCAGGGGCGGCTGGACGAGGAGGTCGCCCTCTCGGCCGCCTTCACCGCCAACGACGGGCGCACGGTCGACTGCCGGGTCGCGCCCGGCTGCGAGGTGAGGGTGCTGGGGACGCGGGTCCGGGGCCCGCGCTCGGTGTCCCACCCCGTCCGCTTCGCCCCTGCGGGCGCCCCCGCCGGCCGCTGACGCCGCCGGCGGACGGAACGGCGACGGGCGGCGGGGGCCTCGAAGGCGCATGATCATGACTATGCAGAACCTGCACCTCACCGAGGCCCCCGCCGCATACGCCTGCATGCTCGTCCGCAGGCCCGCCGACGAGGCGTTCCGGGCCTTCGCCGACCCGGCCCTCACCTCCCGCTTCTGGTACAGCGCCAGCACCGGCCCCATGACCGCCGGGGCCGGGCTGCGCTGGGAGTGGGAGACGTACGGGGTGTGCATCGAGGTGAGCGTCCGGGAGGTGGAGGCGGGCCGCCTGATCCGGTTCGACTGGGGCGACCGGGAACGGCCGACCACCGTCGAGCTGCGCTTCACCCCCCGATCGGCGGACACCACCTTCGTCGAGGTCACCGAGACCGGCTTCCACGGCTCGGGGGACGAGGCCGTCCGATGGCTCAACGACACCGTCGGCGGCTTCACCACCGTGCTGTGCTCGATGAAGGCCCTGCTGGAGCACGGCGTCGAACTCGGCGCCGTACCCGACCACCACCCGGCCTGAGCCGGGGCCGGCTCAGCCGGTGGCGGTCCGCGTCACCGGGACCCACAGCTGGGCGTCGGACCGCGCCGGGTCCTCCCGGGACGCGCGGGTGCGCAGGATCTCCGGCCCCGGACGGTACTCATAGGGGTTCGACGGCATCCACTGGGCGGCCACGTCGCCCCACATCCGCTGCAGCGCCTCCGGGAACGGGCCGCTGTTCTCGAACACGGCCCAGGTGCCGGCCGGGCAGTCCAGCACGTCGAGGTCCTCGGGCAGCTCGGCGGCCCTGCTCACCACGGCGTGGTAGTAGTCGACCTCACTGCCCTCCGCGAACCCGTCGAGCCGTACCGTCGCCGACACGACCCCCTCCGGGTCCTGGTCCGAGAGGCCGGCGATCCGCAGCATCGTCTCGGCGGGGATGCTCCGGATGTGCTCGGCGATCCGCGGGTTGACCCCCTCGTAGATGATCGGGACGCGGACCTTCCTGCCCACGACCTTGAACGCTTCCTTCTCCACGATGCGGTATCGCATGGTGCTGTTCCCTTCGACGGTGAGGCGGAAGGAGAGCCGGGGCTGCGCGTTGAGCGTCGCGCCGCCGCGCCGCGCCTCGCCGGGACCCACGCCGTGCACGGCGCGGAACGCCCGGGCGAAGGCCTCCCCCGAGGTGTAGCCGTAGCGGACCGCGATCTCCAGCAGGGTCGGCTCCCCGGCGAGCACCTCCGCCGCGGCGACGGTGAGCCGCCGGCGGCGGACGTACTCCGACAGCGGCATCCCCGCCAGCGAGGAGAACAGCCGCCGGAAGTGGTACTCCGACGTGACCGTGATCCGCGCCAGCTCCGACACCTCCAGGTGCCGGTCCAGATGCGCCTCGACGTGCTCCATGGCCTGGTTGAGCCGATCCAGCAACTCCGGCCTCCTTCCCTTTCGACCACCAACCTAGGAAGGGACAAGCCTGCCGCACCCGACATCCCGTGCCCGCTCCGGTCGGGTGGCGGCCCCGGGCCCGTCAGACCTTCACGGCGGGAGCCGGGCGATGGGGATCGCCGGGGGTGGCGAGCCGCGAGCAGAGGCGGGAGCGCATCTCGGTGGCCGCCAGACGTACGTCGCGGGAGCAGGCGGAGTCCTCGAGGGCGCCGAGGAGGACCATGATCGCGCGTGCCTCGTCGGCGGTCACCAGCTTGATGCGGGTATCGGCGGTGGCGTCGATGAGCACGTTCAGGAAGTCTTCGTCCATGCCGGGACAACGCCGCGCCGCCGCGCCCGGTCACCCGGCGCCTTCCATTCCCCAACGGGCGAACGAGCGAACGATTTTGCTTGCTGCATTCGAGGCATCGGCGTTCCACGGGGATATGCGGAGGGAGATCGTTGAGGGGTTCGCGTTCCACCCGAGGGAAGAGGAACCCCACATGTCTCTCCGTCATGCGCTCCCGCGTCTCGGCCGTCTCGGCCTGGCGGTCTGCACGGCGACCGTGCTGGTCACGGGGCTGGCGACCAACGCACAGGCCGCCACGGGGCGGATCGGGCATTTCAACGGCGCCGGTCAGGACTTCGGCATCGTCAATCCGCCGGACCACGTCTGTCTCACCCTCCAGGTCCGGGCGACCAACGTCACCAACGAGACGGACAAGAACGTGAGCGTCTACCTCGGCACGAACTGCGACCGGTTCATCACCACGCTGGTGCCCGGCCGCGGGGTGTCCTACGTCGGAGGTCCCCAGTCGGTGCGGGTCGTCGACTGAGGTGACGGGCCGGGCCGGGGTCCGGTCGGCGGATTGGCCCAGACCCATTGTGCGGCTCTGCCCCGCAGGAGCCCTCGCGCTCGGCGTGGCCGGCACGGCCGAGGCCACCCCCGGCCCCGGCTGGTACGCCCGCAGCCACCACACCGAAGCGGCCGGCCCCGGGAACCCCCGGGGCCGGCCGTTGTCCCGTTCCGGATGCGTCAGGCCCACCCCGTGGGGGAACCGCGTCAAGCGCCGGGTCGTCGCCCGCCTTGCCCCATCTATCGAATTTCGATAGATTCCCATCGTAAGTCGATGGAGGGATGGGGTTGTGGGAAAGCTGACGATCTACACGCTGCGAGCCGTGCTCGCGGTGGTGCTCGCCGGTACCGTGCTCGTGCAGGGCGGGATGGTGTGGGCGCTGGCCACCGATCCGGAGGACGGGTCGCTCCCGTTGACCTCGTTCCGCGTGATCACGATGCTGGGCATGGTGTCGGCCCAGGTCGCCCTGGTCTGCGTATGGCGGCTGGTCGCGATGGTGCGCCGGGGGACGGTGTTCTCCCACGCCGCCTTCCGGTACGTGGACGGGGTGATCGGCGCGATCGTGGGCGCGGCGCTGCTGTGGTTCGCGGTCACGATCGTCAACGCGCCGGGCCAGCGGGAGGATCCGGGCGTCACCGTCATCATGGGCGGGATCGGCCTGGCCATCCTGGGGGTCGCCCTGATCGTGCTCGTGCTGCGGATGCTGCTCTCCCAGGCCGTCGCGCGCGACGTCGAGGCGTCGCGGATGCGGGCCGAGCTGGACGAGGTGATCTGATGCCGATCGCCGTCGACATCGACGTGATGCTGGCCCGGCGGAAGATGTCCGTGGGCGAGCTGGCGGACCGGGTGGGGATCACCCCCGCCAACCTGGCGGTCCTGAAGAACGGCCGCGCCAAGGCCGTGCGCTTCGCGACGCTCGCCGCGCTCTGCGAGGTGCTCGAATGCCAGCCCGGCGACCTCCTGCGCTGGGAGCCCGAGGACGCGGAGGCCGGCGCTCAGGCCGGGCTCGACCCGTCCACCACCGGGCGCTGAGCGCTTCGCGAGAGGCTCACCCGGGACAGGAGCACCTCGATCGGCAGAGGGGAACACCATGGGTGAGAGTGACGTACTGACCGCTCCGGGCCCGGGGAACGCGCTCGTCGCGGACGGCGCCACGGCCGCGGGCCCGGCGGGGCGCAGGCCCGTCGGCTACTTCTGGACCGAGGCGGAATGCCGGGCGGCGGGGGAGGCCAAGGGGCTCCCGTACAGCTGCGCGTTCCGGCCGTACCCCACCCCCGTCTGGGCGCTGTACCTCGACTGAGCGGTCCGGGTCGGCGAGGCGGTCCGGGCGGCCCCCGTCACGAGGGGGCCGCCCGGACCGCGTTCCCGGGCCGTACGTCCGGGGTCAGCGGAACAGGCGGTCGCCCGGAACGGCCATGCGGTGCGTGCCGGAGTGCCGGCCCACCCAGTCGCGGACGAGGCCGACGGCGTTGGCGCACTGCCAGGTGTCGTCGTACTCGCGCACTCCGGTGAAGGCGCCGTAGCCCGCGATGATGCCGTCCACGCGCCCGTCGCCCAGCAGTTTGTCCACGTACCACGGGTCGTTGTACGTGGTGGTCCAGGAGAACGTCGCCGCGAGCCGTCCGGCGTCACGGTCCCCGGCGCCCTTCTTCAGCTCGGCGCACGTGTTGTAGGTGGCCTCCGTGCAGTTGCCGAAGCCATTGGTGATGTCGGTGTCGCCGTAGTCCATCACCCGGCGGCCGGCCGGGAATCCGGATCCGGAGCGGTTGAACGCGCCCTGGACCTGGTCGCGGGTCCCGGTCGTCGTGATGCCCTCCAGGCCGCCGAGCCTGCCCTCCAGGCTCTTCCAGCCCCGGCCGCCGACGTCCGGGGTGCTGCCGCCGTGGTACTCGAAGAACCCGTAGAGCACCTGGATCCCGGCCGCCGTCAGCCGCTGCGCCTTGTCGCGCAGTCCGGCGACGGCGCAGCCGCGGTTCTCCTGCTCGCCGCAGTAGTTCGGGTCCTTGATGTCCAGCCAGACCAGCGAGAGCCGGTGTCCGGCGCCGGCCTGGGAGAGGATGCGGTCGATCATGGAATCGAAGCTCGGACCCAGCCGGTTGTCGCCGGCCGAGGAGCAGTCGTGGTAGGCCCGCCACTCGTTCGGGTTCCACCAGGCGCACACGTCGATCTCGATGGCGTTGGCGCCGTGCTTCAGCGCGGCGTCCACGCCGGCCAGGGTGTCGACGCGGTGCGCGATGGCGTAGACCGGGTGCCGCTGGTCGGCGGCCGCGGCGGCCGCGGCGGGCGCGGCGCCGAGCGTGCCGGTCGCGATGATCGCGCAGAGTGCCGCGACCAGGGAGAGTAAGAACCGGGGGGTGGCACCGCGCCTGAGGTCGGTGGTCAAGAGGCACTCCTTCAACTCACAGTGCTGAACGGACGGTTCGTCCGCAGCCCACATGGTGGCACGTGATGCGTGCACGATGAACGAAGTTCGGCCTCGGGCGGCCGCCGCCCCGGCCCGGTGAGTCGGACGGCCCCGCCCGTGGTCCTCACGGGCGGGGCGTCCGCCGGCGCGGGCTACTTCACCGGGTCCCCGAAGCGGACGGAGCGGACCTCGAGGGTGTCCTTGGCCGGATTGCCGTTGGCCTTCAGCCGCCAGCTGGCGCCCTTGCAGCTCGCGCCGAGGTAGACGGTCACCGGGGTGTCGGTCTGGTTGTGCGGTCCGTAGCCGGGCACCTCGTCGTCGTCGCCGACGGCGTGGAGGTTGATGCAGTGGCCGCTCTGCGGGTCGTGCAGCGTGACGACCCGCTCCTGGCCCCAGCCGTCGACGTACTTGTAGTGGAAGTAGCCCTCGGCGGCCTGGGCCGAGCCGGTCATGGACAGGACCAGGGTGACGGCGCCGAGGCAGGCGCCCAGGGTGCTGCGCAGCTTCATGGGGGATCCCTTCCGAAGATGATGATCAAGGCTGGTGCGGGCCCGACCCTAGAAGGGGCGTGCCGCGCCGAATCGATCCGCCTCGCCGCACGCCCCCGTGCGTCCCCCGCCGTCACCCGTACGGCCCGCAGGCCCGGCCCGAGCCTCACGCTCGGTGCCGGCTGTCCGCTGTCGGGCGCACAGCGGGTACCCCGTCCGAGGGGAGTGCGCGGCCCGGGCGGTGGCCGACGGGGCCCGGAACGGGCAGGCATCACCGTCGCCGCCCGGGGCACCTCCGCGAGTCCGGGACCCGAAGGAGCCGACCGCCCATGTTCCCCGCACGCACCCGCACCGCATCGGTGCTCATCGCCCAGGCCCTGTGCACCGGCGCCGTCCTGACCGTCGTGGCCACCGCCGCCCCCGCGTCGGCGGCCACGAACGTCCCGTGCAGCCCGGCCGCCCTGGCCGCCGCCATCACCACCGCCAACGGCTCCGGCGGCGACCTGCTGCTGGCGCCGGGGTGCGTCTACACCCTCACCACCCCGCTGCCGGCCGTCACCGGCACGATCACCGTCAACGCCCGCCACAGCACCCTCACCCGCGCCGCCACGGCCCCCTCCTTCGGCATCCTCGCCGTCGCCCCGGGCGGCAGCCTCACGCTCGCCGGCGCCGTCGTCACCAACGGCGACGCACCCGACTTCGGCGGCGGCATCGCCAACCGCGGCACGCTCAAGGTGACCGGCAGCACCATCCGCGGCAACCACGCCAACTTCTCGGGCGGGATCGGCGGCGGCACCGGCTCCACCACCACGATCGAGAACAGCGCCATCACGAACAACACCGCCAACGTCAACGGCGGCGGCGTCGCCAACGACGGCACCATGACCATCTCCACGAGCCGGATCATCGGCAACACCGCCGTCGGCGGCGTCGGCGGCGCGGCCGCGAACGACGGCAGCCTGGCCATCACGCGCAGCATCGTCAACGAGAACACCGCCCACCGGGCCGGCGGCGTCGCCAACGTCGGCGGCGGCACGACGACGGTCACCTCCACCATCGTCAACGCCAACACCGCCGCCGTCGCCCCCGGCGGCGTCCTCAACACGGGCGGGAGCGTCACGCTCACGACCACCCTCGTCAGGGGCAACCAGCCCACCAACTGCGCCGGCGGCGACGTCCCCGTCGCGAACTGCGCGAACTGACCACCTCCCCCGGGCCGGAAGCCCATCGGATAATCCCCCCATGGGAACTCTGGTGGCGGTGCGCAGGTATCCGGTGAAGTCGATGCTCGGCGAGGCGCTCACGAGCGTCCGCGTCACCGAGGGAGGGCTCGACGGGGACCGGGCCTTCGCGGTCCTGGACGGGGCGGGCGCCGTCGGCAGCGCCAAGCACCCGCGCAAGTGGGGCCGCCTGCTGCACTGCCGGAGCGGCTCGGCCGGCCCGGGGGAGGCCAAGGTGGAACTGCCCGGCGGCGACGTGCTGCGGGCCGGGTCGGCGGAACTGGACGAGCGCCTCTCCGGCCTGCTGGACCGGCCCGTCCGCGTCTCGGACGAGCCGACCGGGAGCGGGCTCCTCGAACGGGCCGTCCCCGCCTACGAGGGCGGGCTCCCCGAGGCCCTGCGCGCGAGCGCCTCCGTCGACGGGACGGGGGAGGAGATCACGGCCGGACGGGTCGCCGCCGGGACCTTCTTCGACTTCGGCCGGGTCCACCTCGTCACCGCCAACAGCCTGCGCCGGCTCCGGGGGACCCACCCCGGCGGCGACTTCGACCCCCGGCGCTTCCGGCCCAACCTGGTGGTCGACCTCCCCGGCGGCCCCGGGTTCCCCGAGGACGGCTGGACGGGCGGCACGCTGCGGATCGGCCGGGCCCTGTTCCGGGTCACCGTGCCCACCCCCCGCTGCGCCGTCCCGAACCTGGCCCACGGCGAACTCCCCGCCGACCCGGGCATCATGCGCACCGTGGCCCGCGAACACCGGGTGCCGGTGCTCCACCTCGGCCGGCTCTCCTGCGTCGGCGTCTACCTGGAGGTGCTGGAGCCCGGCGAGGTCCGGACCGGCGACGCGGTGACCGTCCACCCCGGGCCGTCCTGACACCGAGCGGTCAGTCGGGGCGGGGGCCGATCACGGCGGTGCCGTCGTGCACCGTGATGGCCTGCGCCGGACACATGTCGGCGGCCTCCAGGATCCGTTCCCGCGCGGCGACCCGCTCGGCGAGCGGCCGGGCGCGGTCCTCCTCCAGGACGAACACCTCGGGGGCCGTGCCCGCGCAGATGCCCGAGCCCAGGCACAGCCCGGCGTCGACCCGTACGGTCCACGTCACGCCGCTCACCACCCGATCGGCATGACGCGCGGCCCGCGCACCAGCATCTCGGTCTTCCAGGTGAGGTCCCCGGCGAGCCTCAGCCCGGGGAAGCGCGCCAGCAGCGCCCCGAGGGCCTCCTGGAGTTCCATCCGGGCCAGCGGGGCCCCCAGGCAGTGGTGGACGCCGTGGCCGAAACCGAGGTGCTGGTTGGCGGCGCGCCGGATGTCGAGGACCCCGGGCGCGCTGAAGCGCAGCGCGTCGCGGTTGGCGGCGCCCATCGCGACGAGCAGCGGGTCCCCGGCCCGGACGAGGGTGCCGCCGACCTCGACGTCCTCGGTGGCGTAGCGGGCCTGGCCCGCCCCGCTGCCCAGCGGCACGAAGCGCAGCAGCTCCTCCACCGCCGGGGCGATCAGGGAGGGGTCCCGGCGCAGCAGCGCGAGCTGTTCGGGATGGTCGAGCAGGGTGAGGACGAAGTTGGGGATCTGGGAGGCCGTGGTCTCGTGCCCGGCCACCAGCACCGCCACGCACAGGTCGACGAGCTCCAGCTCGGAGAGGCGGTCTCCGTCCCCGTCGCGGGCCTCGATCAGCGCCGTCATCAGGTCGTCCCGGGGGTCGCGGCGGTGCAGTTCGATCAGCCCGGCCATGTAGGCCCGCAGCTCTTCGAGGTTGGCCTCGAACTCCTCGGCCGTGAGCGAGCTGGTCGACAGCGCCGCGTCGCTCCACACCCGGAACCGCGGCCGGTCCTCGACGGGTACGCCCAGCATGCGGCAGATCACGGCCACCGGGAGCGGCAGCGCGAAGCGGTCGACGAGGTCGACCGGCGGGCCGGCCTCCTCCAGGCCGTCGAGCAGTTCGGCGGTCAGCGCCCGCACCTGGGGGCGGAGCCGCTCCACCTGCCGGACGGTGAAGGCCTTGGCCACCAGCGAGCGCAGCCGGGTGTGGTCGGGCGGGTCCATGCCGAGGATGCCGCTGTCGGTGCGGCCCTCGGACTGGCGGGGCTCGTCGTGCGCGGCGCCCTGCGCACGGCTGAACCGGGCGTCGCCGAGCACGAGGCGGGCGTCCGCGTACCGGGTGACCAGCCAGGCGGGCTCGCCGTACGGCATCCGCACGCGTAACAGGCCGGGCCGGTCGCGGACGCGCTCGTACTCCTCGGCGAGCTGGAGTCCCTCGGCGGTGTTGAAGGGATAGGCGACGGGGGCGGTCCCTGAGGTCGTCATGTCGGCTCCTGGTGTGTAAGCAGCTGCTTACAACCTAGGACGGGCCATCCGGCCGGTCAACGACGCTTTGTGGCCGTTATCCTGACGGGCCTTCCGAGAGGACCGACAGCGTGGACGCACCCCCCGAAGCACAGCCCGCGGAACGCCCCCGCAACGCCGCCGCCACCCGGCGGCGGCTGCTCGACGCAGCCGCCGAGCTCTTCGCCGAGCGGGGCTACGAACGCACCACGGTCAGGGCCATAGCCGAGCGGGCCGGCGCCAACCAGGCGCTCCTGTTCCGCTACTTCGGCTCCAAGGACGGGCTGCTCACCGAGGTCGTGGCCCGGGGCAGCCTGGAACAGCTGCACGCGACCGCGCCCGAGGACCTCTTCGAGACGGCCCTGCGCTCGATGCTCACCCGCAGCGGCTCGGGGGCCGACCGCTCCCTGGAGGTGTACCTGCGGTCGGTGGGCCGGGGGGACGAGGCGACGGGGACCCTGCGGGAGCTGGGCGGCGAGTACCAGAAGGTCCTCGCGGGCCTCACCCCCTCGCCGGACGGCGCCCTGCGCGCGGATCTGGCCATGGCGTGGCTGCTGGGCATCGGCCTGATGCGGACGGTCGCCGCCCGCGAACCCCTCGCCAGCGCCGACCCGGAGACGGTGTGCCGGCTGGTCCTGACCACCATGGACCGCTTCTGGACCCTCCCGTCCCCGCCCCCGCCCGGTCCGGAGGCGGGCTGAGCGCGCGGGACGGGCGGGACGCGCACCGTACGATGGCCGGCATGTCCGAAGCCGCCCCCGGCGTCTCGACCGGTGCGGTGGCGCGGCGGCTGGGCGTCTCGCCGACCACGGTGCGCTCCTGGGAGCAGCGCTACGGGATCGGTCCCGCCGTGCGCGAGGACGGCCGGCACCGGCGGTGGGGGCCGCAGGACGTGGCGATGCTGGAGGAGATGTGCCGGCTCACCTCCTCGGGCGTCCCGCCCGCCGAAGCGGCCCGGACCGCCCTGGCCTCCCGCCCCCGCGCCGGCGCGGACGTACCCGCCGTGCCTCCGGGCGAGATGCCGGTTCCGGGCGGCGGGCCGGCCCTCGGCGGGGTCCGCCGGGAGTCCCGGGGGCTGGCGCGGGCGGCCGTACGGCTCGACGGCCCCGCGATGGAGGCCCTGCTGCGGGAGGCGGTGCAGGCCCGGGGGCTGGTGGCCGCCTGGGAGGAGGTGATGGTGCCGACGCTCCACGCGGTGGGCCGCACCTGGCAGGCCACCGACGACCGGTTCGTGGCGGTGGAGCACCTGCTGTCCTGGCACGTGTCGACCGCGCTCAGGCGGGCGGCGGTCGCCGCCCCGCCCGCCGGGGCGAGCGGGGCGGCGCCGGTGGTGCTGGCCTGCCTGCCGGGGGAGCAGCACACGCTCGCGCTGGAGGCGCTGGCGGCGGCGCTCGCCGAACGCGGCCTGCCGGCCCGGATGTTCGGCGCGGCGGTGCCCGCCGAGGCCCTGGAGGCGGCGGTGCGCCGGTCGGGTCCGGCGGCGGTCGTGCTGTGGTCCCAGTCCCGTGCGACCGCGGACGGCGCCCTGGCCCGGCACACGGCGGCCACCGCCTTCGGCCTCAGGGGCGCGCGGACCACGCCCCTGGTCCTGCTCGCGGGCCCCGGCTGGACCGCACGGGCCGTGACCGCGGGCCTCAGCCGCCCCCACGGGCTGCGCGAGGCCCTGGAGCTGATCGCCGCCCGCTACGCGTGACCGGAGACCTCCCCGGTGGCGGCGGCCGCGCGCTGCCTCAGGCTGCGCATGCCCCGGCGGGCGTGGCTCTTGACCGTGCCCAGCGGCATCCCGGTGCGGGCGGCGATCTGGACCTGGGTGAGGTCCGCGTAATAGGTCAGGGCCAGCACCTCGCGCTGGACCGGGGGCAGGAGGGAGAGCTCACGGGCGACCACGAGCCGCTCGACGGCCCGCTCGGGCCCCTCGGCCGTGTCCCGCGCCGCGAGGGCGGCCGCGCCGGCCACGGCCTGCCTGCGCCGGGTCCGCGCGCTGAGCGCGTCCGCCGTCTTGCGCCGGGCGATCCCCAGGAGCCAGGCCGGCAGCGTGCCGCGGTCCGGGCGGAACCCGGACCGCCCGCGCCACGCCGCCACGAACACCTGCTGGGCGACGTCCTCCGCCTCCCGCCAGTCGCCCAGGGCGCGGCAGGCGTGCGCGTGGACGAGGGGGCTCCAGCGCCGGTGGGCGAGCGGGAGCCACCGCTCGTCGTCCTCGACGAGCAGCGAGGCGATCGCCGCGTCGGAGACGCCACCCTGCGTCGGCGCTGCCATGGAACTCCCCCTCGGTGCGCCGCGCCCCGGCGGAGCCGGGCGGAACGCGACGCGATCAGCTTCAGGGGCCCGCGGCGGGCGCATCAACTCGCAGCGTTCGCGCAGCGATTCGCCGGGCCCGGCGGATCAGTCGCCCTGCCGGGCCGACCGGAAGCGGGCCAGCCCGTCCGCGAGGGTGATCAGCGGATCCGGGTAGTCGTAGGCCGCCCGCTCCAGCCCGGTCAGGCGCCAGGGTTCGTGGACCGCCGCGCCGCGGAGCCCGGCGAGCTCGGGCACCCAGCGCCGGACGTACGCCCCGTCCGGGTCGTAACGGCGGCCCTGCAGGACCGGGTTGAGGACCCGGTTGGGCCGGGAGTCCGTCCCGGTGCCGGCCACCCACTGCCAGTTGAGCTGGTTGTTCGCCACGTCGCCGTCCACCAGCAGGTCCAGGAAGTGGCGGGCGCCCTCACGCCAGTCGACGTAGAGGGTCTTGGCCAGGAAGGAGGCGGTGATGAGCCGGCCGCGGTTGTGCATCCACCCCTCGTGGGCGAGCTGGCGCATGGCCGCGTCGACCACCGGGTACCCCGTTCTGCCCTCCCGCCAGGCCTGCAGGTCCTCCTCCGCCTCCTTGCCGCGCCGCCACCGGTCACCGCGCGGGCGGTAGTCCTCCAGCGCGCTCTCGGGACGGGCGGCGAGCACCTGCTGGTGGAAGTCCCGCCAGCACACCTGGCGGACGAACGCCGAGGCGCCGGGCCCCTGGTGGCCGCGGGCGCGGAACACCACCTCGGACGCCGACAGCGTGCCGAAGTGCAGGTGCGCCGAGAGCCGGGAGGTGACGTCCCCCGCCAGGTCGTCGTGCCGCTCCTCGTAGCTCCCGACGTGCTCCGACAGCCAGGACCGCAGGGCCGCGCGCCCCTGCCCCTCACCCCCGGTGGCCAGCCCCGCCGACACACCGGACACCTCCGAGCGGCTCGGGACGTCCTGCGACCCCAGCCCGGACGGGACCCGCAGCGCCCGGGGAGCGGGCCAGGGAGTGCGCGGCGGTTCGTCGCTCCAGCGCCTGAAGTAGGGGGTGAAGACGGAGAAGTGGCCGGATCCCTGGGGCGCGACCGCGCCCGGGGGTACCACCGTGTTCACGGCGTCGTGGACGCGCAGCCGGCACCCCTGCGCCTCCAGCGCGCGCCGCAGCCGGGTCTCCCGGGCCCGGGCGAACGCCGAGTACCCGGCCGCCACGTGCACCTCGGAGGCGTCGGTCTCCCGCACCACCCGGCACACCTCGGCCACCGTCCCGCCCGTGCGCAGGACGAGCCGGCCGCCGAGGGAGCGCAGGGACGCGTGCAGGTCGGCGAGGCAGTCGGCGAGGAAGGCCAGCCGGTTGGGCGCGGCGAAGCCGGCCCGGTCCACGGCCGGGTCGCGCACGAACAGCGGCACGACCTCCCCGCCGCCCTCCAGCGCGGCGCGCAGCGGCGGGTGGTCGTGCACCCGCAGATCGGACGTGAACAGGACGACGGCGACGGTCATGGGCCACTCCCGGGCGATCGGCCGCCGGGCACTCACCTGACGGTGCCGGCGGCGTCAGGTCGACTGACACGGACCCTTCCGTCCGGTCCCCTCCGGCGGATGCACCGGCCGGGCGGTGAAAAGAAGACGAGACCGTGGGGGTCGCACGTCCCCACGGTCTCCTCGGCTCGCCCGGACGGTCCATCCCGCGCCGGTCACGGCAGGGCGATGAAGGTCTGGACGGTCGCGGGAAGGGTCCCGCCGTCGCGGACGTTGCCCGTCGCCGGGACCGTCGTGCCGTCGAGCATCCTGGTCAGGTCCACCGCGACCATCCGGGTCGCCCCGTCATTGACCATGAGGGCGATGGCGTGCCCGCCGTTGGGGGACTGGTACGCGATCAGCGTGTGCGGGTCCAGTCCCATCTGGAACCCGCCGCCGGTCTCGCAGGTGACCCAGTTGCCGATGGCCGGGGTCGCTCCGGCGCCCGAGGCCGTCGGCAGGGCCACGGCCGTCAGGGCGTCCCCGCCGAACTCGCCGGTGATCACACCGGTGTGGGTTCCCTGCGCCACCGACGCCGCCGAGGCCGCTGAACTCCGCGGGGGCCAGGATGATCCCGGTGGAGCAGTCCTCGGCGGCCGAGTCGAGTTCCCCGTCCGTCGTCACGGGGTGTTCGAAGAACTGCGGCCTGGTGCACGCGCCCTTGGGGACGTACGCGGTGACGTCGGTGCCGTGGACGTACGCGGAGAGCGGCCCCGACGCCTCGCACGACCCGGGAGGCACGACGGAGGAGGCCGGCTTCCCGCAGACCAGGTAGTGGCTGATCGTCGCCGGACGCCCGCTCGCGGCCGGCGACGCGTGCAGTCCGGTGTCCGACGGCTGGTTGGGCGTACCCGTGTAGCTGTAGGTGTCGTAGGCCGGCGCGCCCTTGACGTAGACCGTGAAACTCGGCGAATCCGTGGTGAAGCCCGGGTACCGATCATTCGCCAGATGCCGAAATGATGAGGCACTCTGGAAGCATGGATCACACCTCCGCACCCGGACCGGCGGATTCCCCGGCTCCCGCCGCCCGGCTCGCCTCGCTGGCCGCGGCCCTGGCCGACGAGACCCGGGCCGCCATCTGCATGACCCTGCTGGAGGGCCGCGCCTGGACCGCCGGCGAGCTGGCCCGGATCACCGGGGTCGCCCCCTCCACCGTCAGCGGGCACCTGACCCGGCTCCTCGACGCGGGGATCTGCGTGACGGAACGGCAGGGGCGCCACAGCTACGTGCGCATCGCCGACGCCGCCACCGCCCGCCTGGTGGACGAACTGGCCTCCTACGCCGTCCCGGGCCGGGACGCGGCGCACACCGTGCCGGTGGTGGCCGCGCCCGATCCGCTGGCCCGGGCCCGCACCTGCTACGACCACTTCGCGGGCCGGCTCGGCATGGCGGTCACGGACGCGATGGGGGAACGGGGGCTGCTGCGCACGGACGCGGTCTTCGAGCTGACCGGCGCCGGACTCGACTGGTGCCGCCGGGCGGGCGTCGACGCGGCCGCCGCGGGCCGGCGGCCGCTCGTGAGCTCCTGCCTGGACTGGACCGAGCGCCGCCGCCACCTGGGCGGCCTCGTCGGGGCACGGCTGTGCGCGCGGGCCCTGGGCGAGGGGTGGGTGGCCCGCCCGGAGGGCGGCGGCCGGGGGCTGCTGGTGACGGAGGCGGGGGAGGCGGCCTTCGGGGAGCTGCTGGGGCTCACTGCGCGGGCCTGGGGCTAGCGGAGGGCCTCACCCCGCGAAGTTGCAGGCGAAATACTTCGGCGAATGCCGAAGTGTTGGGTGTAGGGTCGGAGCCATGAAGACACCTCAGCGTGCCCTGCCGCCCGGCCTCCTCACCGGCGGCGCCGTCTGCTTCACGGTGCTCGCCTGGGCGTCCGCCTTCGTCTCCATCCGCAGCGCGGGAGCCGCCTACTCGCCCGGGGCCCTCGCCCTCGGCAGGCTGCTCGCCGCCTCGCTGACCCTCGTGACGCTCCTCCTCCTGCGCCGCGAGGGCCTGCCCCCGCGCGGCGCCCGGCGCGGCATCCTGGTCTCCGGACTCGTCTGGTTCGCCGGCTACACCGTCGCGCTGAACTGGGGCGAGCGCCTCGTCGACGCCGGCACCGCCTCCCTGCTCGTGAACACCGGACCGATCCTGATGGCGCTCCTCGCGGCGCGCCTGCTCGGCGAGGCCCTGCCGCCGGGACTGCTCACGGGCATGGCCGTCTCCTTCGCCGGGGCCGTGGTCGTCGGCCTGTCCATGTCCTCCGGCGGCGACGGCGCGACCTCCCTGCTCGGGGTGGCCCTGTGCCTGCTCGCGGCGGTCGCGTACGTGACGGGCGTCGTCGCGCAGAAGCCCGCGCTCTCGTTCGGGACGCCCCTGCAGATCACCACCTTCAGCTGCCTCACCGGAGCCGTGGCGTGCCTGCCCTTCACCGGGCGGCTGGTCGCCGAGATCCCCCGGGCCCCGCTCCCCGCGACCCTGAACATGGTCTACCTGGGCGTGGTGCCGACCGCCCTCGCCTTCACCGCCTGGACCTACGCCCTCGCGCGGATGCCCGCCGGGAGGCTGGGCGCGACCACCTACGCCGTACCGGCCGTCGTCGTCGCCCTGAGCTGGGTCCTCCTCGGCGAGGTGCCGGCCTGGCTGACCCTGCTGGGCGGTCTGCTGTGCCTGACCGGGGTGGCCGTCTCCCGCCGCCGCCCCCGCGGGGCCGTCGGGGCGACCGTTCGGGGTGCGGGCATGGGCCGGGCGGCACCTCAGGGGCGCCCGCCGGGCCGGAGGGTGACGGTGAAGGTCCGGCCGTAGGCCCGGCGGGTGTCCACCTCCAGGCGGGTGCCCGTCCGGGCCGGGCGGACGCGCACCCGCGGGTCCCCGCCCACCGGCCGCAGCCACCGGCCCGGCAGCAGCAGGCGCACGGCGGCCCGCTCGGTGGTCGGGTCGGACACCGCGACCCGTACGGTGCCCGGCTCCGCGTCCGCCGGCCGGTACGCGACGATGACCGAGGCCGGTCCGTCCAGGCGCAGGGCGGCGGTCCCGTGCGCTCCGGGGGCGAAGCAGTTGGCGGCGAGCAGCCCGAGGCCGGTGTGCGCCACCGCCTGGAGGCGGGCGGTGTTGGCCAGGACCCGGAGGGGCCCGCCCCGCCTCCCGTAGCCGCGCATGCGGTCCTCGTCCGCGTTCGGCACCAGCGCCCACGCCGCGCACAGCGGCGGCGCGCCCGCCGGAACATCGAAGGCCGCCGTGAACACCCGGCGGGTGACCGGGCCGTCCGGGTTCGCCAGGCGCAGGGTCCGCGGGCTGCCGGTGACCGGGCCCAGGGTGACCCGTACGGGCGGCGAGTCCAGGAACAGGTAGCCGACCGCCGTGCCCCGGGCCGGGTTCGCGTGCCGCAGCCAGCGCAGGTCGCACGCGGCCGGCCCCGCCGCCGGTCCCCCGTAAGGGCGGCCGTCGCGGGTGGCGCCGGTGAGGAGGATCCGGTCGGCCGGATCCGCCGTGCGGGCGTCGACCGTCGTCGTCACCGCCCGCCCGGCGCGGTCCCCGACGTCCGCCGCCAGCACCACGATCTCCTCGTCGAACAGGAACCACGACTTCGTCGACGTCGCGTCGCGGTACACGGCGAAGCCGGACGGCAGCAGCGCCCGGTCCCGGAACGCCGCGTCGTCGCTCTGCACCAGTCCCGCCACCCCGTACGCGCCGAGCACCGTCCCGCCCGACCAGGCCGCGGTGCCGCGCGGGAAGTACACGTAGGCGTTCTGCGACGCGGAGGAGGCCGTGAACGCCAGGGCGTGCGAGGGGTCGTCGTAGTACAGGGCCCCGCCGTACAGCTCGGGCACCGTCCGCCGCCGCTCCACCGGGGCGCTCACCCCGGGCAGGCCGTAGGGGGAGACGGTGGCGTAGTGGCCGAGGCCGTGGCCGGGGCCCTGGTCCTCGCCGGACAGGTACAGGCGGTGCGCCCCGTCACCCTGGAACCACGGCATGAGGTTCTCGCCGTTGAGGTACTCGTACTTGCTGGTCCTCGTCGAGCTGCGGGCCAGCACGAAGGCGTGGCCGGGGCGGCGGTGGACGGTGCGGTCCATGGCGTTGAAGGCGAAGCTGCCGCGCCTGGGCGCCAGGTCCGCCGCCCGCACCGAGGGGTCGGCGAGGAGGCCGGCGTATCGGGCGAAGGCGAGGGGCGAGGCGAAGGCGGCCGGGTCGCCGTCGACCCGGCAGGAGGCGCCCAGATGCTTGGCGTAGGCCCGGAGCGCCTGCGCCGGGGCGCCCGAGGCGAGGGCGGACAGTCCCAGCACGGCCTCGCACAGTACGCGGGTGGTGGCGTAGCCGCCCTGGGGCCGGGTGAGGGCCCGGCCCGTGACGGTCTCCGTGAGCCACCCCTCGAAGACCAGCGGGGCGAAGCCGTCCCGGATCCAGCCCGCCACCGTCGCCACCGCCTCCGGACCCGGCCCCAGGCCCGTCCCGTCGAGGAGCCCCAGCGCCTCCACGACACGGGTGAGCAGCGCCGTGCCGTAGGAGCCGGTGGAGGCGACGGAACCGTGCTGCACGAACGAACCGTCGCGGTGGAAGCCGTCGGTGACGCCGTGCCTCGGGGCGTACGGGTCGAGGGGCGCGAACACCGTCAGCTGGTCGGCGACGGCCTTGCGGATCCGGGCGGGGTCGCCGAGGAGGGCGCCCTGCACCATGCGGTTGGTGGTGATGTCGGCGAGGTTGGCGGCGGTGTGGAACCGCGAGTCCAGGTCCACGTCGCCGCCGACGCCGTGCTCCAGCCGCCGGTCCATCGCCGCGACGTACGCCGCCGGCAGCCCGGGGCGGTGTGCGGCGGCCTCCGGGGCGAGCAGGGCCAGGGTCCGGCCGGCGTGCCGGGGGATGCCGATCTCCCACGTGAACCAGTTGCCGTAGCTGGGCCGGGCCCGCTCGCCGTAGTGTTCTTCGTACAGGCGGACGAGCCCGTCGAGCACGCGCAGCCGTACGGCCGCCGCCTCGGACGGGGCCGCGAACTCCCGGCGGCCGGGCACGCGGGTGGCCAGGGCGATCCCGAAGAGCCTGCGGTACGACTCCTCCAGCCGCGCCTCGGAATCCCCCAGCGGCAGCCCGGCGAACAGTTCCGGGCCCCGGGCCCCGTCCATGGCGGCGAGATCGCGCCGCGCCGCCCGGGCGAAACCGTCGAGCAGCCCGCGGGTCTCGGGACGGCGGTTGGAGGCGGCGGTGCCGGCGAGCAGGCCGGCCAGATTGGCCAGCAGCCGTGCGCACGGGGCGTCCGCACCCGCCGCGGAAGCCTCGGTCCGCCCCGGCAGGACGGGCGCGACGCCGGCGGCGGAAAGGGCGCTCAGCAGCCGCCTGCGCGTGACGTCCACCGGCGCCTCCACCCGACCGAGAACCACCACCCCGCCCCGCCGGCCCACCCCACCACGCCCACCCGCCGCATCCCGGCCGGCACGCGCGGGGGAAGGACCGGCGTCACCCCGAAGGGGGCTGTTCAGCCCTTGCGGACCAGCGGCTGTCCGGCGAAGCTCACACCGGCCAGGCCGTGGGCCACGAGGTTGCGGATGTTGCCGTGGTCGGTGTCCTCCGGCGTCGCCACCACCTTGCGGTAGTGCTCGCCGAAGGCCAGCAGCGCCTCCTGGTCGCTCAGGCCCTCCAGCAGGGCCAGACCCAGGGTCTTGCAGGAACCCTCGTTCTCGCCCGCGGCGTTCTCCAGCGCCCCGTTGCGGAACGCCTGCGGCCGGTACTCGTAGTGCGCGGCGATGAAGGCCAGGGTGTCGGCGAACTCGTGCCCGCCCGACGCCAGGCTCGCCCGCAGCGAGTTCAGATCAGTCATGTCGGTTCCCCTGGGTTGGACGGACGGCCGACTGCCGTCCGTGACCGGACGACAGTACCCCCCTCCAAGCCCGGCGGCGGGAACGTGCCACATCGCGGACGGGCGACGTCTTCGCAGGTCACGACGGATGCCCGGGCGGCTCCCCAAGGCCCGGACGCGTGCCGGGGCGGGACGGGGCGCGGCAGGCGGCCGCGTTGTCAGTGCCGGGCAGCATGATGACCTTCATGACCGAAAACAGTGCCCCGACGCTCTCTCCCGCCGCCTACGCCGAGGCCGTGACCACCGCCCTGGCGGCGTCGGCCGCGTACTACGGAGACGGGACCACCCCGCTCGGCGACGACGAGTACGACGGGCTGCTCCGCGCCATCGCGGCCTACGAGGAGGCCCACCCCGACGAGGTGCTGGCCGAGTCGCCCACCGGCAAGGTGGCGGGCGGGGCCGTGCAGGGCGACGTGCCGCACTCGGCGGCGATGCTCTCCCTCGACAACGTCTTCGACGCCGACGAGCTCGCCGAGTGGGCCGCCGGACTGGAACGGCGTCTGGGGCGCCCCGTGGCCGGATGGTGCGTGGAGCCCAAGCTCGACGGCCTCGCGGTGGCCGCCCGCTACCAGGCCGGAAAGCTCGTCCGGCTCCTCACCCGCGGTGACGGCCTGGCCGGCGAGGACATCACCCACGCCGCCGACGCCGTCCTCGGTCTGCCCCCGGTACTCACCGAACCGGTCGACATCGAGCTGCGCGGCGAGGTGCTCCTGACGACCGCCCAGTTCGAGGAGGCCAACCGGATCCGGCTCGCCCACGAGGCCGCGCCCTTCGCGCACCCGCGCAGCGGCGCGGCCGGCACCCTGCGGGCCAAGGACCGCCCGTACCGGATCGAGCTCACCTTCTTCGCCTACAGCGCGATCGGCCCGGACGGCCTCGGCCACCTCGCCCTGCTGGAGCGGCTGGCCGCGCTCGGCGCGAACACGGCCGCGAGCACGGCCGCCGCCCCGATGCGGTGCGAGACCCTGGAGCAGGCACAGGAGCGCATCGACGTGATCGCGGGCCTGCGCGGTGAACTGCCCTTCGGGATCGACGGCGTCGTCGTCAAGGCCGACGACGCCGAGGACCAGCGGCAGGCCGGCAACGGCTCGCGCGCCCCGAGATGGGCGGTGGCCCGCAAGCTGGCGGCGGAGCACAAGGTGACGCGTCTGCTGGCGGTCGAGTGGAACGTCGGCCGGACCGGGATCATCGCCCCGCGCGCCGTCCTGGAGCCCGTGGTCATCGACGGGGTGACGGTCACCTACGCCACGCTGCACAACCCGTCCGACATCACCCGCCGCGGGCTCATGGTCGGCGACCAGGTGTTCGTCTACCGGGCCGGCGACGTCATCCCCCGGGTCGAGGCACCGCTCGCCGACCAGCGCACCGGCGCCGAGAGCCCGATCGTCTTCCCCGAGGCGTGTCCCCGCTGCGGCGACGCGATCGACACCTCGGAGCAGCGGTGGCGGTGCGTGCGCGGCCGGAGCTGCCAGGCCGTCGCCTCGGTGATCTACGCGGCCGGCCGGGACCAGCTCGACATCGAGGGCCTCGGCGGCACGCGGGCGATCCAGCTGGTGGAGGCGGGCCTGGTCAAGGACATCGCGGACCTGTTCACCCTCACCCGCGAGCAGCTCCTCGCCCTGGAGCGGATGGGCGAGACCAGCGCCGCCAACCTCCTGGCCGCGATCGAGACCGCCCGCGGGGCCGCGCTGAACCGCGTGTTCTGCGCCCTCGGCGTCCGCGGCACCGGGCGCACGATGTCCCGCCGTATCGCCGCGTACTTCGGCTCCATGGCGGCGATCCGGGCCGCCGACGCGGACGCGCTGGCGGAGGTCGACGGCATCGGCACCGAGAAGGCCCGCGTCATCGCGGCCGAACTCGTCGAACTCGCCCCGCTCCTCGACAAGCTCCAGGCCCAGCGGGTCGGCACGCAGATCACCGACCCGCAGAAGCCGGTGGCCGCCCCGGCCGACGCCGAGACCCCGGCCGCGGCGACGGGCGGCCCGCTGGCCGGCGAGGCCGTCGTGGTGACCGGCTCGATGACGGGCCCCCTCGCGGAGCTGTCCCGGAACGAGATGAACGAGCTGATCGAACGGGCCGGCGGCAAGGCCTCGTCGTCGGTGTCCAAGCGCACGACCCTCCTGGTGGCGGGCGAGAAGGCGGGCTCGAAGCGCACCAAGGCCGAGGAACTGGGCATCCGCATCCTCACCCCGGAGGAACTCGCCACCCTCGTAGCGGAGTTCCTCCCCGCCCCCTAGCCGTCGCCGGGCGTAGGAATACCGGGTGGCGGGCGGTGTTGATCAAGGTGTCCGCCGTCCGGCGGGCGTTACGGAGCGGGGGAGGAACCCCATGTCGTATCCGCAGTATCCGGAGCAGGTGTACCACCGCGAGGAGGGGGAGGCCAGCGCAGTCTTCCGGACCGCCGGGACTCCGCCCGAGCTCGGGACCGCCGGTGGCGACGCGATCCACTACCTGGCCACCAAGGAGTCCACGCGGGGCGAGTACGGCCTCTACCGGGTGGAGATGAGCGCGCACGCCGGCGGTCCCAAGCCGCACTTCCACAAGGCCATGTCGGAGTCCTTCTTCATCCTCGACGGCACCGTCCGGGTGTTCGACGGGAAGGACTGGGTCGACGCGGAGAAGGGCGACTTCCTCTTCGTGCCGCAGGGCGGCCTGCACGCCTTCCGCAACGACTCCGACGCCCCGGCCGAGATGCTGATGATCTTCGCCCCGGGTGCTCCGCGCGAGGCGTACTTCGAGGGCCTCGCCGCCCTCGCGGACGCCTCGGACGAGGAGCGGACGGAGTTCTTCGTCCGGCACGACTCGTTCTTCGTCGAGTAGCCCACCCCGTACGGCCGTGGCCGGGAGGGGCGGGAGCGCCGGCCCCTCACCCGGCCCCGGTCTCAGCCGCCCTCCGGCACCGCCAGGGCCAGCAGGGTTCCCGCGTCGTGGGCGAGTCGGGTGCGGGCCTCCTCGTCCCCCGCCAGGTGGTGCAGAAGCTGCTGCTGGAAGAGGCCGTCCAGCATCGCGTACGTCGCGGCCGGTGAGGGGGAGACCCGTGCGTCGGAGAGTTCCGCGTAGCGGGTGACGATCCGCCAGATCATGTCCTGGAGCGTCGCGTCGATCTCCAGGACGTCCGCGCGGAACGACTCCTCGAACAGCGCCTGGGAGCGCAGGTCGTACCAGAGCCGGTGCACGGCGGCGTCCTCCACCAGCGTCTCGGCGAGCCCCGCCGTGAAGCCCGCCCGCAGGTCCCCGGCGGTGTCGCTGTCGGTGACGATCCGGTCGTAGCGGCGGACGCAGTCGGCCTTGTACTGCCGTACGCAGTAGGTGATCAGGTCGACCTTGTCGCGGAAGTAGTAGTGCAGCACGCCGTGCGAGAACGAGGAGTTCTGGGCGATCTCGCGCAGGCTGGTGCGCGCGTACCCCAGCTCGGAGAGCGTCTGCAGCGCGGCGCCGGCCAGTTCGCGGCGCCGCTCCTCGAACTTGTCGACCTGACGGCGCGTGATGCGCTCGCCCTGCCGGTCGGCAACGGCCATCGTGCCGCTTCCCCCTCCGCATGGGCACTGTGAGGTCGCAGTTTAGCCAACACCGCCGTCTTGACAAGCGTCCAAGAAAATCTGGACGAGCGTCCAACAATCTCTTGACGATCGTCCAAAACCGGTCCTACGTTGTGCCGCGCATCACTTCCGACGTGAAGGGACAGGCATCATGGGGCAGTTGGATCTGACGGGCCGGCGCGTACTCGTCACCGGGGCGGCGCGAGGGCTGGGCGCCGGCATGGCGCGGGCGATGGCGGCGGCGGGGGCGTCCGTGATGCTCGGCGACGTCCTGAAGGACGCCGTCGAGCGCACCGCCGCCGAGATCGCCGCGGACACCGGGGCACGCGTGGCCGCCACCGCACTGGACGTGACCCGCGACGAGGAGTGGGCGGCGGCCGTCGCGCACACGACCGCGGAGCTCGGCGGCCTGGACGTGGTCGTCAACAACGCCGGTGTCGAGGTGACCCAGCTCCTCGTCGACACCGACCCGGACGAGATCCGCCGGATGCTCGACGTCAACGTCATCGGCACCATGCTCGGCATCAAGCACGGCCTGCGCGCGATGCGCCGCGGCGGCCCGGCCGGCGGTGACGGCGGGGTGATCGTCAACGTGGCCTCCGTCGCCGCGACCATCGCCTTCCCCGGCATCGCCGGGTACTCCGCCACCAAGTCCGCCGTCGACCGGCTCACCCGCGTCGCCGCCGCCGAGTCCGGCCGCCTCGGCTACGGCGTGCGCGTCAACTGCGTCTACCCGGGGCTGGTCGCCACCGACATGGGCGTCAAGCTGGCCGTCGAGACCTCCGGGCTCGGCCTGTTCGACGGGCCCGAGGCCGCCGTCGGGGCCGTCGTGGCGCTCACCCCCTCGGGGCGCCTCGGCGAGGTGGCGGACATGGCCGACGCCGTGGTCTTCCTGGCCTCGGACGCCTCCCGGTTCGTCAACGGCGCCGGCCTGCCGGTCGACGGCGGGATGGGCATGTGAGCACCGCGATGACGCAGAACACCACCCACCTGACCGCCGGCACCCGAGTGGACGAGAGCACCGACATGAACGACGTGAACGAGGCGACCGAGACGGCCGAGAGCCGGCCGGGCCGGACCGGCCCCGCCAAGAGGCCCGTCGTCGTCTACGGCGCCTCCGGGTACACCGGCCGACTGATCTGCGAGTACCTGCGCGAGTACCGCGTCCCCTTCATCGCGGCCGGCCGTGACGCCAAGAAGGTCCGGGAGGTCGTCGAGCGGATCCCCGGCATCGAGACGGCCGACTACGAGGTGGCCGAGGTCTCCCACGACGTCGACTCGCTCACCGCCCTGTTCAGCGGCGCCCGGGTCGTCTGCTCCACCGTGGGCCCCTTCATCAAGTACGGCCCCGACACCGCGGAGGCCGCGCTGCGCGCCGGCTGCCACTTCCTGGACACCACCGGCGAGCAGGACTGGACGCTGCTCGCGCGGCGGGAGTACGGCCGGCGCTTCGCCGACGCCGGGCTCCTGCTCTCTCCCGGCATCGCGCAGATGTACACCACCGGCGAGATCGCGGCGAACGTGGCCCTGGAGGCCGGCCCCGGCCTGGACACCCTCGACATGCTGGTGCTGTGGAAGGGCTTTCCCACGTACGCCTCCACACAGACCATCTTCACGATCCTCAAGGCCGACTGGTACCACCTCGTCGACAACGAGTACGTCGCCTGGGACCACCAGGCCACCCGCGAGTGCGTCGTCCCCGGGCGGCACGGCACCGCCCTGACCGTGCCCTGGGGCGGCACCCTGCACCCCGTCTGGTTCAAGGACGACCCGCGCGTGGCGACCTGCACCGTCACCGGCGGGGTCATGGACCGCGCCGTGATGGACGGGGTGATCGCCACCACCGCCATGTTCGAGGAGCGGATCCGCCCCCTGGACCCCGAGGCCCAGGAGGCGGCCCTCTCCGAGATCGCCTCCGGGCTCCAGGCCGACATGCCGCCCCGCGAGAACCCCCGCACCAACACCTCCATCGACTCCGTGTACGCCTCCGGCCCGCTCGGCCGCGTCCACGTGGCGCTGCACGGCAACTCCAACTACAAGCAGACCGGCCTCCTCCAGGCGTACGCCGCCTACTCGCTCCTCCAGCAGCCGCCGCGCCGGGCCGGGTTCGCCTCGGCCTGCCAGGCGTTCGGGTACCGCGAACTGCTCGGCGTGCTCAAGAACTTCGGCCTGGTGATGGACCCGATCGTCACGGCCCACGCGTGATGTCCCCCGTCGACCACCTGGACAAGGGCGCCTCGCTGGGCGCCGGCGCGGTGTGCCTGGCCGGGCCCGGTCGCACCATGACCTACGCGGAGGTCCAGGACCACTCGTACGCGGTCGCCGGGGCGCTGGCCCGCTCCGGCGTCGCGCCCGGCGAATCCGTCGCGATCCTCTCCCACAACGACGTCACCGCGTTCGCGACGATGTTCGGCATCGCCCGGCGCGGCGCCGTCTGGTGTCCCGTCAACCCGCGCGGTACGGCCGCCGAGACCCGGCAGCTGCTCGACCTCTTCGACTGCCGCTGCCTGGTCTTCCACCCCGCGTACGCCGAGCAGGTCGCCGAGATGGCCCCGCACCTGCCGAAGGTGACCGTCTTCGTGTGCCTGGACGACAGCGTCGAGGGGTACCCGTCGCTGGAGCGGTGGACGGCGGACGGGCCGGACGCGGACGCCGCCCGGCCCCTGCCGGAGGGCCTGGCGATGCTCGTCGGCACGGGCGGGACGACCGGGGAGCCCAAGGGGGTGATGCTCACCGCCGGGAACCTGGAGGCCATGACCGCGCTCACCCTGATCGGCTACCCCTTCGAGGGCCGCCCGACGTATCTCGCGCTCACGCCCCTCACCCACGCCGCCGGGGTGCTGTGCTTCCCCGTCCTCGCCCTCGGCGGGCGGATCCTCGTCATGAGCACACCCGATGTAGGGGAGTTCCTGCGGCTGATCGGGAGCGAGCGCGTCACCCACACCTTCCTCCCGCCGACCGTCATCTACGCGCTCCTCGACCACGAGCGGGCCGCGACCACGGACTACTCATCGCTCCAGTGCCTCTGGTACGGGGCGGCGCCGATGTCCCCGACCCGGCTGGAGGAGGCCATCGGGCTGATGGGGCCCGTGCTGGGGCAGCTCTTCGGGCAGACCGAGGCTCCGATGATGATCGCGACGATGCACCCGCGCGACCACGTGGACCCGGACGGCAGGGTCCTGGCCCACAGGCTCTCGGCGGCGGGCCGGCCCGGCCCGCTGGTCACCGTGGCCGTCATGGGCGAGGACGGCCGCACGGTGGCGGCGGGGGAGCGCGGGGAGATCGTGGTGCGCGGCTCCCTGGTGATGGCCGGCTACTACAAGGACCCCGCGGCCACCGCCGAGGCCTCCCGGTTCGGCTGGCACCACACCGGCGACATCGGGTTCCTGGACGAGGAGGGGTTCCTGCACGTCGTCGACCGGGCCAAGGACATGATCATCACCGGTGGGTTCAACGTGTACTCGGCCGAGGTCGAGCAGGCCCTGATGGAACACCCCGCCATCGCCGACTGCGCGGTGGTGGGCCTGCCCGACGACCGGTGGGGCGAACGCGTGACGGCGGTCCTCCAACTCCGCCCGGGCGCCGCGCTGGAGGGGGCCGGGGTCATCGCCTTCGGCAAGGAGCGCCTCGGCTCCGTCAAGGCGCCCAAGCAGGTGGAGATCTGGCCGGACCTGCCGCGCTCGAGGGTGGGCAAGGTGCTCAAGAGCGAGGTGAGGCGAAGGCTGGTGTGAGGGGCCGTCACCTCCCCCTGGCTACATATGCCGGTGACTGACATATAGTGATCACATGAGTGATCGTGCGATGCAGGAACCGACCCTGCTCCTCCTCACCGCGCTCGCGGACGAACCACGTCACGGCTACGCGATCGCGCGCGAGGTGGAGGCCATCTCCGGCGGGCGGGTCAAGATGCGGACCGGCACGCTGTACGGCGCGCTGGAACGCCTGTTGCAGCAGGGGCTGATCGAGGTCCACCGCGAGGAGGTCGTCGACAGCCGGCTGCGGCGCACCTACACCCTGACCTCCCCCGGGCGGGCGGCCCTCGCCGCCGAGGCCGAGCGGATCGCGGCCACCGCGCGCGAGGCGACCCGGCGGCTGGGCGCGGCCGGCAAGGCGGCCACCGCGTGAACCCCGTACTCCTGCGGCTGTACCCGCCCGGCTTCCGGCGCGCGTTCGGCGACGAGATAGCCGAGGCCTACCGCGAGGCGACCGTGGAGGCGGGCCCGCGCGCCCGCCTCCGCGAGGCCGCCGACATCGTCGCGCACGCCCTGCGGCTGCGCCTCGGCCTCGGCTCCGCCCACGCCGGCGGGCGGCTCTCCGCGAGCGCCGCCCCCTTCGCCCTGGCCACGACCGCCGCGTACGCCGCCTTCAACCTCATCGGCACCGCCGGCGACTGGTACGTCATGCGCATCGCCGGGACCGCCGGCAACGCGGCCCCGCTCGTCAGCCTGATGAACGGCGGCTACCTGCTGACCCTGATCGGGGCGGTCGTCGCGCTGGCCGGGCGCTCCTACGTACCCGGCGTGCTCTGCGCGACCGCCGGGGCCGCGGCCGCCTCGGTGAGCTTCCTCCTGCCGATCTGGCACCTGTCGCCCGAACTGCGGTGGGACATCATCGGCTTCCTGTGTGCGCCCGTCCTCATCGCGGCCCTCCCGTTGGCCTGCCCGCCGGACCTGCGGCCGGCCCGCCGGGTGCGGAGCCGGGCGGGCGTGCTCGCCCTGGTGGCCTGGGCCGTCCTGCTGGTGGCCCTCATGGTCGTGACCGACCCGCTCGGCATCGGGCTCGTCCTGCCCTGGCGGTTCGGCGTCCCGCTCGTCGCCGCCCTCGTCCTGGCGGGCCGTCAGGCCTTCGCGGAGATCCGCAGCACGGCCGCGCTCGCCTTCGCCTCCGCGCCCCTGCTGGGCACGCTGTACTTCTCGGGCTGGGTGGGCACCGAGGAGGTCCTCACCACCGCCGGCGCCGTCGTCGTGACGGCCGTGGCCCTGCGCATCCGCCGCGGAAACGGCCCCGACACCCCGAACCCGGCCTGACCGCCGGCGGGTAGCCGGGGGGGCACTACCCCCGCCCGGTACCGAGCCACCTGAACCGGCCCTGACCGCCGTCCCGTAGCCGGGGGGCGCCTAACCCCGCCCCGCGCCCGCCGCCCGGTGGCCCGGAGCGGTGTGCCCTCCTCCTTCCCCAACCGGCGGACCGCTGTCCGTGTCCGCCCCGCCACAGGAGCTCCCATGCCCGAGTCCGCACTGCGCGAAGCCGCCCGTACCACGCTCCGCCCCGGCCGGTCCGCGAGAGCGCGGTCGGCGGACGCTCCGGACGGCGGCGGGCGCCTCGCCGCGATCGACGGGCTGCGGCTGCTCGCCGCCATCGCGGTGGCGGCCTACCACTACCTGGGCACCCCCACCCCCCGCTTCTGGGGCGAACACCACGACCTGCCGCAGGCCGCCCCGCTGCTCCACGCCGTCAGCGGCTACGGCTGGCTCGGGGTCGAGGCGTTCTTCCTCATCAGCGGCTTCGTCATCTGCATGAGCTGCTGGGGACGCACCCCGGCGCAGTTCGCCGTCTCCCGCATCGCCCGCCTGTTCCCGCTCTACTGGGCGGTCGTGCTGATCGTCGTCGCCATGGGCACCGTCACCGTGCTCGCCGGACAGCGGTCCGGGGCACCCACGGACCTGCGCACCACCCTCGGCAACCTGACGATGATCCCCGGCCCGCTGGGCGTGGACTTCACCGCCGGCGTCGCCTGGACCCTCTGGGTGGAGGCCCGCTTCTACCTCCTCATGGCCGCTCTGCTGCTCATCGGCCTGACTTATCTGCGCGTCGTCGCCTTCGGGTTCCTCTGGCTGGTCCTGGCGTCCGTCGGCCGCGAACTGGACTCCGCCGTCCTCGACGAGATCCTGCTGAGCCAGTACGCCGGACTCTTCGTGGCGGGCATCGCCTGCCACCTGATGCACCGCTTCGGCCCCAACCTGCTGCTGTGGCTGCTGACCGGCTTCGCCTGGTGCTACACCCTGACCGTCCTCGACGACCGGGTGGCCACGCACCCCACGTCCAACTGGGTGCTCAGTGCGAGCGTCCTCACCGGCTTCCTCGTCCTGCTCGCCCTGGCCGCACTCAGCCGGCTGCGCCACCTCTCCTGGCGGCCCCTCGTCTACGCCGGTGCGCTGACCTACCCCTTCTACCTGGTCCACCAGAGCGTGGGCGTACCCGTCAGCCGCGGCGTCCTGAAGGCCCTCCCGTCCCTCGGCCTGCTGCCCTGCGTCGCCGCCGGCCTCCTCTTCTCCCTGCTGCTGGCCGCCGTACTGAACCGCCAGGTGGACCGCGGGCTCGGGCCGCTCCTGCGCCGCCACCTCACCAGGGCCCTGGACCCGGCCCCGCCGCGGGACCGGTGACGCGGGATTCCGCGGCGGACGGCCCGCCCTGCGATCATGGCGGGGCACGGAACACGGAACGAGGGAGCGGCAGTACATGGAGATCGAGAGGCCGGGCCGGCCCGAGGACCTGCCGGCGGCCGAACTGCTCTGGGCCCGCTGGGCCCTGACCGCCGTACTCGAGGCCAGTGAGAAGGGGGAGAACACGCCCTTCGTGCACCGCAGCGGTGCCTGGATCGACGACGAGGGACTCCACCTCGACGACAGCGGCTGCACCTGGTGGACCCTCGCGCCGATGGGCGGGGGCCGCTACGCGCTCTACGGCGAGGACGAGTCCAGCGCCGTCAAGTGGCACAAGCCCGCGATCGACATGCTGGCGCAGGCGCCCGACTGGCTGCCGTTCGAGCGGCTGCGGGACCTCCTGGAAGGCTGGGAACTCGGCTGCGTCTACTGGTACGAGGACGGCGCCTGGGCCCGCGCGCCCTACCCGCAGGGGCTGGACGACGACGGCCTCGACTGCGGGATGAGCCGCTACGCGGTGCGCGCGGAGGCCGTGGACCTGCTGGTCAACGCCGACCGGGGCGTGCCCCGTGAGCGCGCGCTGCGGCTGTTGGAGGCGGCGGAGGCCTACCGCGTCACCGCCTCCGAGATCGAGGCGGTCCTCGACGACGTCTACGCGGACGCGGACGCGTACACGGCCGGGGACCGCGCGGCGGTGCTGCGCGCGCTGGAGCGCACCGGCCTGTCCGGTCCCCGCTGACCCCCGCAGGCGGCCCCGGAGCGGCTCGCTCGCAGGTTTGAGCCGATTCCGGGGCCGTCGCGCGTTTCCTTGACGTTTCAGCGTCTTCGGCGTTACGCAGCTCAGCCGACTGATCGAGAATCATGACGGGGCCCCGAACGGCGCGTACGCAGCCGGTTGGCCCCTTGGCGGAATCGAACTCTTTACCGCGGCCGATGTACCGGGAAGGCTGTGGGGCGTGAGCGAGGCGCTGATAGCGTCCCTCGCGAAACACGAACGCCGAACCGTTCGCCCAGACCCCTCGACTCCCATCGAAATCGGATTGCTTCCTTTCTCAGGAGTCCCTGCAGGCGCAATTCCGAACGACCGCCGGTGAATTACCACCGCGCGCACCATCCCCGCGCTTCCTTTCCGCGCCGGTTGACACCATCCGGACTTCCAACAACACCGTGCGCTCGCCGAATCCAGTGACGTCGACCGGGCGCCGGCTGTACGTTTTTCCTTACCGAAGGCATATTCCAACCAGCGGTCCTCGCCGTTGAGAGGGACGGGCATGACGAGCCACGCAACCGAAGTCGACCTCGAAGAACTCCTCCGACAGGCCCTGGACTCCACGGGCCAGGGCGCGCGTTGGACCACCGACACGGACGACATGTGGTGCCGCCTCACGCCCCCGTCGGCGACCCTGCCCGAGCAGGGCTGGAAACTCCACGTCTCGGCGACGGCCGCCTCCGCGCCGGCCGTCCTCACGCAGGCCCTCGGCGTGCTGCTGCGGGACGGGTCGGTCTTCAAGTTCGCCCGCTCCCTGGACCAGGTGAGCGCACTCAACTCCCGTGCCACGCCCCGGGGCAACTCCGGCAAGTTCATCACCGTCTACCCCGGCTCCGACACCGACGCGGCCCGGATCGCGCTCGCACTGCACACGGCCACGGCCGGACTGCCCGGTCCCCGGATCCTCTCGGACCAGCCCTACGCCGCGAACAGCCTGGTCCACTACCGCTACGGCGCCTTCGTCGGCCGGCGCAGGCTCTCCGACGAGGGACTGCTCGTCTGGTACGTCGAGGACCCCGACGGCAACCCCGTCGAGGACGTACGCGCCGGGCAGTACGCGCCCCCGGCCTGGGCGGTCAGCCCCTTCCCCGCGTCGGTGCCGGCCCCGCGCCCCGCGCGGGAGGCGGCGAAGGAACCGGTCCTGCTCGGCGGCCGCTTCTCGGTCCGGGAGGCGATCCGGCACACCAACAAGGGCGGCGTCTACCGGGGCACGGACGTCACCACGGGCGCGCCGGTGGTCATCAAGGAGGCCCGCCCGCACGTGGAGACCGACGCCACGGGCCGCGACGTCCGCGACTGGCTGCGCGCCGAGGCCAGAGCCCTGGAGGAACTCGGCGGCACCGGCCTGGCCCCGGAACCCCTCGCCGTGTTCGACCACGCCGGACACCTGTTCCTCGCCCAGGAGGAGATACCGGGGATACCCCTGCGCACCTGGGTCGCCGAGCACTTCCGCGACGTCGGCGCCGAACGCTACCGCGCCGACGCCCTCACCCAGGCGGGCCGCCTGATCGACCTCCTGGCCGCGGCCCACGCGCACGGCTGCGTCCTCAGGGACTTCACCCCCGGCAACATCATGGTCCGCCCGGACGGCGAACTGCGCCTCATCGACCTCGAACTCGCCGTCCTCAAGGGCGACACCGCCCTGCCCACGACCGTCGGCACCCCCGGGTTCAGCGCGCCCGAACGCCTGGCGGACGCCCCCGTCTCCCCGACGGCCGACTACTACAGCCTCGGCGCCGCCGTGTGTCTCGTCCTCATGGGCAAGGTGCCCCACCAGCTGCCCGAACGCCCCGCCGGCCGCACCGCCGACCAGCGGCTCGCCGAATGGCTGGCCGCCGCCGGCGCCGCGTTCCCCCTGCCCGACGGCCTGCCCGAGATGATCCTCGGACTGATGAGGGACGACCCGGCCGACCGCTGGGACCCGGCCACCGCCCGCGCGGCCCTGCGCACCACCGTGCGCGTGAGCACGCCGCGCCCCGCCGCCGCCCCGCCGCCGCCCGACGCGACGCGGGCCGCGGTGGCGGGCATCGTCGACCACCTCCTCGACTCGATGACCCCGAAGGACGCGCCGCGGCTGTGGCCCGTGTCCACCAAGGCGGGGGAGGCGGACCCCTGTACGGTCCAGCAGGGCGCGGCCGGCGTACTCGCCGTCCTGACCCGCTACCACCGCCTCACCGACGACCCCCGCCTCCCCGAGGCGATATCCACCGCGGGCCGCTGGATCGCCGACCGGACGGACACCCGCTCCATCCGGCCCGGCCTGCACTTCGGCGGACGGGGGACCGCCTGGGCCCTGTACGAGGCCGCACGCGCCGTCGAGGACCGCGCCCTCGCGGACCACGCGACGGCCCTGGCCCTGGCCCCGCAGGAACCCACGCTCAGCCACGACATCACCCACGGCCAGGCCGGCAGCGGACTGGCCGCCGCCCACCTGTGGCACCGCACCGGAGACCCCCGGTTCGCCGGACTCGTCACCGAGGCCGCCGACCGGCTGGCCGCCGCGGCACGGCCCGCGCCCTCCGGCGTCAGCTGGCCCGTCCCGGCGGAATCCGCCCTCGCCTCCGAGGCCGGCAAACGCTACCTCGGCTTCGCCCACGGGACGTCCGGCATCGGATACTTCCTGCTCGAAGCCGCCGCCGTCACGGACCGCGCCGAGTACCTCGACCTGGCCGTGTCGGCCGGTGAGGAACTGGTGGCGGCGGCGGTCCGGGTCGGCGGCGCGGCCCAGTGGCCGACGCAGGCCGGCGACCCGCCGACGGCCCCGTACTGGTGCCACGGCGCGGCGGGCATCGGCACCTTCCTGCTCCGGCTCTGGCAGGCCACCGGGGACGACCGCTACGGCGAACTCGCCCGCGGTGCCGCCCGGGCCGTCGTGGAGCGCGCCTCCCGCGCCCCCCTCGCCCAGTGCCACGGGCTCGCGGGCAACGGGGACTTCCTCCTCGACCTGGCCTCGGCCACCGCCGACCCCGCCTACCACGCGATGGCCGAGGACCTGGCCCGCCTCATCGCGACCGAACGGGCCCACCGCGACGGCCACGTCGTCTTCCCCACCGAGTACGGGGACGTCTCGACGAGCTGGAGCGACGGCAGTGCGGGCATCCTCGCGTTCCTGCTGAGGACCCGCCACACGGACTCCCGGCACTGGACCATCCAGCAGCCGGGCTGACGGCAGGGAACCTGCCGCCACCTCACAGAGAAGGAGAAAGCCATGGAGACCCGCGACTTCGAACTGCTGGCCGACCTGCACGCCCTTCCCGAGACCGACCCGGTCGGCGCCGACGGCGCCTTCGCCGACACCTGCGCCTGCGTCGGCATCCTGACCCTCCTCAACACGGTCTGTGTGGGCATCAGCTGCGCCTGACCCGGGACGGGGCCCCTTCGGCTCCGCCACCGCCCGGCCGCCCCGACGACGAGCACCGGGTCGGCGAGGCACCGGGAGACGGCCCCCGCGAGCGGACGGAACCCCGTACCGCCCGCCCGCGCGGGAGCGAGACGAAGGGGTCCTGAGGACCTCCGGCCGGCGGCCGCCCACAGCGGCGCC
>NZ_JBFBGN010000043.1:0-51594 GCF_040684675.1 Streptomyces sp. NPDC089915
TCGCTGTAAGGCCCCCCGGGCCCCGCCCGCCGCCCGTTCCCCCCGGGCGGGCGGGCCCCGGGGCCGCCCGGCCCGGGGGCCGGGCCCTCACCCCGGCCCCCGGGACCGCGCGCCTCCATCGGACACCGGAACACGTCTGGAGCACCCGCCATGACCGTCCTCTTCGGTACGAGCCTCCCCGTCGGCCCCGCCGCGGCCGCCGCCCCCGCCAGCTGCGGGCGCACCCCGGCCGCCGCCGCGACCCAGCGCCCCAGCGAGGGCTCCGTCCACTCCTGGGACCTGTCCACCGGCGTCGACGGACCCGGCACCCGGTTCGTCACCTTCCTCGCCGGCTGCCCGCTGACCTGCCTCTACTGCCACAATCCCGACACCATGCGCATGCGCAGCGGCAAGCGCACCTCCGCCGACGACGTCATCGCCGAAGCCCGCAAGTACACCCGCTTCATCTCCGCCTCCGGCGGAGGCGCCACCGTCTCGGGCGGGGAGCCGCTGCTCCAGCCCGTCTTCGCCGGCGAGCTCCTGCACCGGATGAAGCACGAGCTCGGTCTGCACACCGCCCTCGACACCTCCGGGTTCCTCGGCGCCCGCGCCACCGACGCACTGCTGCGCGACGTGGACCTCGTCCTCCTCGACATCAAGTCCTGGGACCGCGACACCTACCGGCACGTCACCGGCCGCCCGCTCGAACCCACCCTCGACTTCGCCCGCCGCCTCGCCGCCCTGGGCAAGGAGGTGCACCTGAGGTTCGTGCTGGTGCCCGGCCTCACAGACGCCCGCGAGAACGTCGACGGCGTGGCCGCGTTCGCCGCCGGCCTCGGCAACGTCTCGCGGGTCGACGTCCTGCCCTTCCACAAGCTCGGCGAGAGCAAGTGGGAAGCCCTGGGCATGCCCTTCACCCTCCACGACACGCCGTCGCCGACCGCCGCACAGGTCGCCGAGGCCAAGGCGGTGTTCGCCGCCTGCGGGCTGGAGGCCGTATGACCCGTTCGGAGCAACCGTAAAGTCCGCATAACGGGCTAAAACGGTACAGACCACCTAGCGTGGTGCTGTGTCCGAGCCCACAGAAGTACTCGCCGCAGACCCGCCGCCACCGCCCGGCGCACCGCAGCCCCCGCCGCCGGCCGGCCGGTCCGTCACCGCACGGGCCACCCTGGCCGGCACGGCCGTGTCACTCCTGCTCATCGCCGCGATCGTGCTCGGCAGCCGCCTCCTGCGGGACTTCGACTCCGCGCTGCTGCCCTACGCCGTCGCCACGGTCTTCCTGGCCTTCGGCGTGGCCTACCGGTACACCGTCTGGGTCTCCGCACCCGGCGCGCGCCGCCTCTTCAAAAAGGGCTTCGGCAGCTTCTTCTCGGCCGCCAACTTCAAAAAGGCACCCACCGCCCTGCCGCGGATGATCGCCACCTACCTCGGCTTCCAGAAGTTCCTCGGCGCCCGCTCCCGCCCCCGCTGGGCCGCCCACCAGCTGATCTTCTGGGGCTGCCTGCTGGCCGCCGCGATCACCTTCCCCCTCACCTGGGGCTGGTTCACCTTCACCTCCGGCAGCGGCTCCGGCCCCGGCTACGAGATGCGGATCTGGGGCTTCAAGGTCCTCGGCTTCAACTCGCTGAACATCCTCGGCTGGCTGATGTTCCACGGCCTGGACATCGCGGCCGTCCTCGTCATCCCCGGAGCCTCGTACTTCCTGTGGCGCCGCATGAAGGACCGCGGCGCCATCACCGGCCAGCGGTTCGCCTACGACCTGCTCCCGCTGATCTGCCTCATCGTGATCTCGGTGACCGGACTCCTGCTCACCTTCTCGTCGATCTTCCTGCACGGCGGCGGCTACGAGTTCCTGGCCATCCTCCACATGGTGTCCGTCGTCTTCACCCTCATCTACATCCCGTTCGGGAAGTTCTTCCACATCGTCCAGCGGCCGGCCGCCGTCGGCATGCAGCTGTTCAAATACACCGCCCGCCAGGACGAACAGGTCTTCGCCTGCAAACGGTGCGGCGAACCCATCGACACCACCCCGTACGTCGAGAACCTCCGCGGCACCATGCGCGACCTCCGCCTCGACTTCAACGCCTTCGTCGAGTACTGCCCCCGCTGCAAGCGGATCCTGCGCGGCAACGCCTACCTGACCCACGTCAAGAAGGGCTTCAAGTGACCGCGACGGACCCCGCCAAGCCGGCGCCCCTGCCCCTCGACCCGGCCATCGCCCCGCCCGGCACCCGCAACTTCCGCGACGCCGGAGGCATCCCCGCCGACCGCTGGCACGCCGACCAGAACGGCGAGACCCTCGTCCCCACCCACTGCTGCTTCTGCGGCGTGCAGTGCGGCATGTACCTGCGCGTCGACCGCGCCGGCAAGGTCTTCGGCGTCGAACCCCGCAACCACGACATCAACCGGATGCGGATGTGCCCCAAGGGCATCAACGCCTACCAGCAGGTCAACCACCCCGACCGGCTGACCGCACCACTGATGCGCCGCTCCCGCGACGAGGAGTTCAAGGAGGCCTCCTGGGACGAGGCCCTCGACTTCACCGTCTCCGAGATCCGCCGCATCCAGGCCGCCCACGGCAACGACGCCTTCGGGCTGCTCGGCGGCGCCAGCCTGTTCTCCGAGAAGACCTACCTCGTCGGCAAGTTCGCCCGCGTCGCCCTCAAGACCAAACACGTCGACTACAACGGCCGGCTCTGCATGGTCAGCGCCGCCGGCGCCAACAAACTCGCCTTCGGCATCGACCGCGCCGGCAACCCCTTCTCCGACATCCTGCTCACCGACTGCCTGCTCATCGCCGGATCCAACGTCGGCGAGTGCTTCCCCGTGATGACCCAGTACCTGTGGGGCGCGCGCGACCGCGGAGCCACCCTGATCGTCGTCGACCCGCGCGAGACGGCCATCGCCCGCACCGCCGACATCCACGTCGCCCTCAGACCCGGCACCGACGCCGCGTTCTTCAACTCCGTCCTGCACGTGATCGTCGCCGAAGGCCTCACCGACGAGGCCTACCTCGCCGCACACGCCACCGGCTGGGACGAGGTCAGGGAAACCGTCGCCCAGTACCCGCCCGCCCGCTCCGCCGAGATCTGCGGCATCCCCGCCGAACAGATCACCCAGGTCGCCCGCGCCTTCGCCGCCGCGGGCAAGGCCATGGCCTGGCACGCCCGCGGAATCGAACACCACTCCCAGGGCGTCGAGAACTGCCTGACCGTCATCAACCTGTGCGTCGCCACCGGCAACATCGGCAAACCCGGCGCCGGCTACGGCACCATCACCGGCCAGGGAAACGGACAGGGCGGCCGCGAACACGGCCAGAAATCCGACCTGCTCCCCGGCGGCCGCTCCATCACCAACCCGGAACACCGCGCACAGATCTGCCGCATCTGGGGCATCGAGGAGTCCGAGCTCCCCGGAGCCGGCACCTCCATGATGGAGATGGTCTGGCAGATGCAGCGCAAGGAGATCCGCGGCCTCATCGGCATCTGCAACAACCCCTTCGTCTCCCTCCCCAACTACGCCGTGGTCAAGGCCGGCTACGACACCGCCGAGTTCCACGCCCAGTTCGACTTCTTCCTCTCCGAGACCGCGGCCAACGCCCACGTCGTCTTCCCCGTCACCACCTGGGCCGAGGACGAGGGCGTCATGGCCAACGCCGAAGCACGCGTCGTCAAACACAACAAGGCCCAGGAACCGCCCGCCGGCGTACGCACCGACACCTGGGTCATCTGCGAACTCGCCCGACGCCTCGGCGCGGGCCACCACTTCGACTTCCCCGGCTCCCGCGAGGTGTTCGAAGAACTGCGCATCGCCTCCGCCGGCACCGTCAACGACTACTACGGCATCACCTACGACCGCCTCGACGCCACCGGCGGCATCGCCTGGCCCTGCCCCACCACCGAACACCCCGGCACCCCCCGCCTCTTCGAGGACGGCCGGACCTACCACCCCGACGGCAAGATCCACATGCAGGTCGTGGAATGGCATCCGCCGATGGACGCCTACACCGAGGAGTACCCCCTCTCCCTCACCACCGGCCGCACCGTCGCCCACTTCCTCTCCGGCAACCAGACCCGCCGCCTGGGCGCCCTCGTCGAACAGACGCCGCGCCCCTGGGTCGAGGTCCACCCCTCCCACGGCTTCCGCGACGGCGACCCCGTCAGGGTCGTCACCCGGCGCGGCAGCGAGGTCTTCCCGGCCCTCGTCACCGAGGCCATCCGGCCCGACACCGTGTTCATCCCCTACCACTGGCCCGTCCCGACGGCCGCGAACGCCCTCACCATCGACGCCCTCGACCCCCGCTCGAAGATCCCCGAGTACAAGGTCTGCGCCGCCCGCATCGAGCCGGCCGAGCGCGTCGACGAGGTCCCCGCACCCCCCACACCCCCCGGCCACCAGGCCTACCCGGAGGCCCAGGCCTCCCGTACCGACCCCCTGCCGCCCACGTCCCCCCAGGGCCGCGGCACCGCGGAGAGGAGCTGACGCCGCCATGATGGGCCGCACGATCTTCATCGACCCGGGCCGCTGCATCGGCTGCCAGGCCTGCGTCTCCGCCTGCCGCGAATGCGACTCGCACCGCGGCAAGTCGATGATCCACCTCGACTACAGCGACCCCGGCCAGTCCGTCGCCTCCCTGCCGACCGTCTGCATGCACTGCGAGGACCCCGTCGCCCCCTGCGCGGAGGTCTGCCCCGCCGACGCGATCCTGGTGACCGCCGACGGCGTCGTCCAGCAGGCCGACACCACCCGCTGCATCGGCTGCGCCAACTGCGTCAACGCCTGCCCCTTCGGAGTCCCGAAGATCGACCTCCAGGCGAAGCTCCAGATGAAGTGCAACCTCTGCTACGACCGCACCGCCTACGGCCTGGCCCCCATGTGCGCCACCGTCTGCCCGACCGGCGCCCTCTTCTACGGAACCCTCGAAGAGCTCCGGGCCGAACGCCCCGGCGTCGAGGTCGCCGACTCCTTCGCCTTCGGCGACGTGGTCGTCTCCACCGGCGTGGCCATGGTCGTCCCCGCCGACAAGGTCCAGTGGCCCGTCCCCGGCGGGCTGCCCGTCGTCGAAGTCAACGGGGTGGATGTGCGATGAGCGTGACCGAACAGCCCGCCCCACAGCCCGGCTCCGGCGACGGCGGCGACGACGCGGCCGCCCAGCAGCTGCGCGACCGGATCAGCGCCGACTCCCTCACCACACGCCGCGACTACCTGCGGATCGTCGCCACCGTCTCCGGCGGCCTCGCCATCGGCGGAGTCGGCGTCGCCGCCGGCATCCTGCACCGGCACGGAGACAGCGAGCACCTGCCCGAAGCCAAGAAGGTCACCGACGCGCTCGCCCCCGGCCAGTCCGTCGCCTTCCGGTTCCCCGGGGACGAGGACCGCGCCCTCGCCGTCCGGCTCGCCGACGGAAGCCTCGTCGGCTACTCCGCGGTCTGCACCCACCTCGCCTGCGCCGTCCTGTGGCGCGAGGACCGGGGCCCCGAGGGGGAGCTGTACTGCCCCTGCCACGAAGGCGTCTTCGACGCCCGCACCGGCGAGGTCACCGCCGGACCGCCGCCCCGCCCCCTCCCCAGGATCTTCCTCACCGAACGGAGCGACGGCAGCGTCTGGGCCATCGCCACCGCCCGCTCGGGAGAGCCCGCCAAGGAAGCCCTCTGCCGGCAGTTCGGCGACTCCCGCCCCGCGGCGGCCCAGCGCCTGGGCTGCCCCGCAGCGGCCCGCGCCACCGAGAGCAGGCGGACATGACCGACCCCCAGCTGCCACCCCGACCCGCCTACCGGCCGGGGAGCGCCCAGCCCCGGCTGAACCGCCCCGTCCACGAGCGCTACCCGCAGATCCGCCCCACCAGCGGCTACGGCGACCCGCGGATCCGGCGCACCGGCCCCGGCCCGGGCGCCGGCACCGAACAGGAGCCGGAGCGCTCCTCGAAGCTCAACGCCCGTCTCACCCTCGCCCTCACCGTCGTCATCGGGCAGCTCTGGGCGCTGACCGTGACCGTCAACGAGTGGATGAAGGGCAACACGGCCACGGCCTGGTGGGGGGCGGGATTCCTGATCCTGTCCTTCCTGGTCGTGATCGCCCTGTGGCTCCTCGACCCGAAGGACCGATGATCATGTCCATCCCGACGCCCACCCCGTCCGCGGTGCGCTCGCACCGCAAGGAGACCTACAAGCCGGGGGCCGTCATCGGGGACTGGCGGCCCGAGGACGACGGATTCTGGCAGACCACCGGCCGCAGGGTCGCCCAGCGCAACCTGTGGGTCTCCATCCCCGCCCTGATGCTCGGCTTCGTGGTCTGGCAGGTCTGGTCGGTCACCGTGGTCAAGCTGAACGACGTCGGCTTCGGCTTCTCCAAGTCGCAGCTGTTCTGGCTGACCGCCATCCCCGGCATCACCGGCGGCACCTTCCGGATCCTGTACACGTTCATCGGCCCGATGTTCGGCGAGCGCAAGTTCACCGCCCTCAGCACGCTCGTCCTCGTCGCCCCCATGCTGTGGCTGGGCTTCGCGCTCCAGGACACGGGCACCCCGTACTGGGAACTGGCCCTCATCGCCGCCGTCTGCGGCATCGGAGGCGCCAACTTCGCCTCCTCCATGGCCAACATCGGCTTCTTCTTCCCCAAGCGGGAGAAGGGCAGCGCCAACGGCCTCAACGGCGGCCTCGGCAACCTCGGCGTCAGCGTCGTCCAGCTGGTCGCGCCCCTGGTCGTCACCGCCGCCGTCCTGGGCCCGCCAGCGGGCGGCCCGCAGCACGACGCGAAGAAGAACACGGACATCTGGCTGCAGAACGGCGCCTTCCTCTGGGTGCCGCTGCTGGTCATCATGGCGCTGCTCGCCTGGTTCCTGATGAACGACCTCAAGGTGGCCGCCGCCCCCTTCAGCCAGCAGAAGGTCATTTTCAAGCGCAAGCACAACTGGCTGATGACCTGGCTCTACGTCGGCACCTTCGGGTCCTTCATCGGCTTCGCCGCCGGCCTGCCGCTGCTCATCAAGAACAACTTCGAGGCGCAGGGATACCAGGCGACGACCTACGCCTGGATCGGCCCGTTCATCGGCGCGATGATGCGCTGGGCGGGCGGCTGGCTCTCCGACCGGATCGGCGGCGCCAGGGTGACCATGCTGTCGTTCGTCGGCATGGCGGCCGCCCTGGTCGTGGTGATCTTCGCGCTGCCGTCCGGCGGGGACCAGGGCAGCTTCTGGGCGTTCTTCGCCGGCTTCCTGGTGGCCTTCGCCTTCTCCGGCCTGGGCAACGGATCGACCTTCCGGCAGATCCCCGTGATCTTCCGGGACCAGCACATGCGCCAGGCCGAGGGCCAGGGCCCCGAGGCGCAGGCGGCCGCGATGAAGCAGTCGGAGATGGAGGCGGGCGCCGTCACCGGCTTCTCGTCCGCCATCGCCGCGTACGGCTTCTTCTTCATCCCCGCCATGTTCGCGGCCACCGCCGTCACGAACGCCCTGTGGATGTTCATCGGCTTCTACGCGACCTGTCTGGCGGTCTGCTGGTGGTTCTACGCCCGCAAGGGCGCGGAAGCCCCCAGCTGACGGGAGCCGGGGCCGGAGCCCGGGCCCCGGGCGGGGGCGGCCGTACCCTTGAGGCATGAGCACCGCCCCCGCCTCCGACCCGCAGTCCCCCGAGCCCGCAGCCGGGGCGAAGGCCGAAGCCACGCCGGCCCCGAAGCCCAGGCCGAAGCTGGTCTTCGACGACCCGCTCGACCAGCAGTCCTCGGACGACACCGACCGCGGCTGGGGCGAGCGGCCCCCCGCCGGAGGAGGCGCGGCCGACCTGGCCCGCTTCCTCGACGAGAAGCCCCCGCACCACATCTGATCCGCCGAGGCGGTCAGGAGCCGTCGCGCGCCCCCGGGGTCCTGGCGTTCTCGCCGTTCCCGCTGCGCTGCGCGACCAGGGTGTCGCGGATCTCCTTGAGGACCTCGAGCTCGGTGATCTCCATGGTCTCCTTCACGCCCTCGCGGGCCTTGCGGCGCGCCTCCTGACGGGACAGGTACTTCGCCATCGGCAGGACCATCAGGAAGTAGACGACCGCGGCGGTGATCACGAAGCTGAGCGTCGCGTTCAGGACCGAGCCCCACATGATGTTGACGCCGGTCGGCTCGCCCTTGGCGTCCACCCCACAAGGTGCCTTCAGACACGAGGTGTAGACATCCAGGTTTTTCGTGCCGATGGCGCCCACCAGCGGGCTGATGATGCCCTTCACGATCGAGTTCACGATGTTCGTGAACGCGGCGCCGATGACCACGGCCACGGCCAGGTCCACCACGTTGCCGCGCATCAGGAAGGCCTTGAAGCCCGCCAGGACGCTCTCCTTCTTCTTCTCGCTCACGACTGAGCCTCTCTTCGTCACTGCTGTACACGGAGCCAACGGTTCCGAAAGCTACGGCAGTCATGGCACGCCATGTCCAATCGGCGCCCACCCCAGAGCGACTTGACTGAGCGCCAGTGCGAATCAGCACAGGACCACCGCCAGTCGTGCCACTGCGCCCGCACCCACCAGGGCCCGCGCGGTGTCCCGGGGAACCGACAGCACCACCAGCGCACCGCCGTCCCCAAGCCCCTTCTCCGGCGGCGGCACTTCGGCCACCCTTGCCCCCGACGCCACCACCCTCGGCGGTCCGGCGCGCTCCGCCGCCACCACGTCCACCCGGTCCCCGGGACGCAGCAGCCGCACCGTGGCCCCGTCCGCGATGCGCACCGGAGCCGACACCAGGCGCACGGCGGCGGGCGACGGCTTCACCTCGGGCGGGGCCGCGCCCCGGGAGGCGCTCGCGTCCGTCCCGCCGACGGCCAGGGCGGCCGCCACCACGGCCAGCCCGGCCGAAGCGACCCGCCGCCTGCGGCGCACCGCGCGGCGCAGCCGCCCCCGGGCCCGGCCCACGCGCAGCGGCGGGAACGGCGGTACGGGGCGCGCCGGGCGGCACGCGGGGGAAGGGGAGGGCGGGGGAGGGGCCTGGGAAGCGGGGGAGTCGGGAGAGGTACTGGACATGCTGGTCACCGCCGAAAGGGTCGAGATCCGGTGCCCGGGTCCACCGCCCGGACCCTCCCACGATCCGCCCCTTCGCCGCGGCCCGCTCCGGCCTGTGGACGATCCCCAGGTTGTGGACAACCCGTTCACCCGCCGGGGTGGGTCACCGGCCGGCGCCGGCCCGCCGGCCGCCCGCTGACCGCCGCCCGCCGGCCGCCCGCTGACCGCCGCCCGCCGTCCGCCACGGGCCGCCGCTCAGGCCCGGTCCGGCACCCGGCAGGCCTCCGAGAATCCCTGGCTGGTCAGACCGAAGGCGCTGTTCACCCGCGAGCGCCAGTTCTCGAGGGCGACCACGGCGGTGAGCTCGACGAACGCCGCCTCGCCGAGCCGCGCGATGAGGTCGGCCGCCAGCTCGTCGGTCACCGTCGGCTCGGTCTCGGTCATCGCCTCCGCGTACTCCATGACCAGCAGCTCCAGCCCGGTGAACACCTCCCGGGCCTCACGCCACCGAGGCACCCGTTCGACCTTCTCCGGCGACAGGCCCAGCTCGTGGCCCTCCCAGTAGCCGAAGTCCATGCACCACGAGCAGTTGATCCGGGCGGCGCAGGCCATCACCGCGAGGTGCTTCAGCCCGGCGTCGAGCCGGTTCCACTTCGCCGCCCGCTGCTCCATCCGGACGTACGAGAACAGCACGCGCGAGTTGTGCCCGTACGCCTGGCCGGGGTCGAGCACCTTGCCGTAGGTGCGGCGCGAGTACCAGGCGCCGATGCGGGTGAGGAGGGTGCGAGGCGGGGTGAGCGAGATGCGCGGCATGGCTGGCCTCTTCCGGAGGGGGGTCCCGTCGACCCCTTCACCAGGGAGACAGGACAGCCCCGCGGAACGTGACACCACCCGAGGAATCGTTTCCTCGGGCCGGGCCGGCCCGAGCTGGGCCGTGCCGGGCCGGGCTGGGCCGTGCCGTGTCGTGTCGACCGCCCACAGGGCCGCGTGCCGGGCCCGGCGGCTCCGAAAAACAGACCCGACGGGCTCCGGCAGGCCTGTGGCCCGTCTCCGGTGCGGCTACGGCAGCTCGATGCCCAGGTCCCAGCCGTCGTGGACGTGGGTGCACAGGCAGTCGCGGTCCTCGGTCGCCGGGAGGCCCGCCACGGCGTCGAAGAGGACCTCGCGCAGCCGGCTGATGTTCTCGCCGAACACCTTCAGCACCTCCGCGTGCGAGACCCCCTCGCCCGTCTCGGCGCCCGCGTCCAGGTCCGTCACCAGCGCCATCGACGTGTAGCAGAGCCCCAGCTCACGGGCGAGGACCGCCTCCGGGTGCCCGGTCATGCCGACCACCGACCAGCCGGCCGCCGCGTGCCAGCGCGACTCGGCGCGCGTCGAGAACCGCGGCCCCTCGATGACGACCATGGTGCCGCCGTCCACCGGCTCCCAGTCCCGCCCGCGCGCCGCGGCGAGCGCCACCGTGCGCCCCACCGGGCAGTACGGGTCGGCGAAGGTGGTGTGGACGACGTTCGGCACGCTTCCGTCCGGCAGCGGCTCCCCGTCGAAGAAGGTCTGCGCACGGGACTTCGTCCGGTCGACCAGCTGGTCCGGGACCAGCAGCGTGCCCGGCCCGTACTCCGTCCGCAGGCCGCCCACCGCGCAGGGGCCCAGCACCTGCCGGACGCCGACCGAGCGCAGCGCCCACAGGTTGGCCCGGTAGTTGATCTTGTGCGGCGGCACGGTGTGGCTGCGCCCGTGCCGCGGCAGGAACGCCACCTGCCGGCCCGCCAGCTCGCCCAGGTACAGCGAGTCGCTCGGGGGCCCGTAAGGGGTCTCGACCTGGACCTCGGAGACGTCCTCCAGGAAGGAGTAGAAGCCCGAGCCGCCGATTACACCGATCTCTGCGTTCACCATGCCGCCACCCTAACGGGGGACGCGCAAGGCCCCGCCGCCCAGGAGGGCGTGCGGGGCCTTGCGGAAGAGGAGCGGGGTCAGGCGGCCGAGCTGGAGCTGCCGCCCGTGCTCGAGGACGTCGAGGAGGACGCGGCGGCCGGGGCCGAAGCGGTCGACGTCGTGGTGGACGACGAGGACGACGGCTTCGAGGCAGGCGTGCTGCTCGACGAGGCGCCGCGGCTGTCGTTCCGGTAGAAACCGGAGCCCTTGAAGACGATGCCGACGGCGGAGAACACCTTCTTCAGGCGTCCGTCGCAGCTCGGGCACACGGTCAGCGCGTCATCGGTGAACTTCTGCACGGCCTCAAGGCCCTCACCGCACTCGGTGCACTGGTACTGGTAGGTCGGCACGAATTTCCTCCTGGCACTCTGACTCAATGAGTGCTAACGACGCTCCATGGTGACGTATTCCGGCGGATCAGTCCACCGTCACAGGCGTGCGGTGACCGATCCCACGCTCGGTCGCGCGCTCCCGCCCGGTGTCCGCAGGCGCGGCGGCGGCCGGCGCGGACGAGCTCACGATGCGGCTCGGGGCCTTCGGTGCGAGCTTCCCGCGCAGCGCCAGCAGGGTGACCAGCGCGAGCGCGGTGGCGGCCAGCGGCACCAGGAACCCGTACGAGGACCCGTGCGCGTCCGTCAGGCGGCCGGCCACGATCACGGCGACGGCCTGCCCGAAGGCGACCGCACCGGTCAGCCAGGTGAAGGCCTCGGTGCGCGAGGCGGCCGGGACCAGCTGCTCGACCATCGTGTAGCCGGTGATCAGCGCGGGGGCGATGCACAGACCGACGACCAGGCCGACGGCGCCCATCAGGACGGCCGAGTTCACGGCCCACAGGACCGAGGCGGCGGCGGTCAGGCCGACGTAGCCGAGGATCAGGCGGCGGCGCGGGCCGATCTTCCAGGCGACGGCGCCCATGGTGATGCCCGCGATCATGTTGCCGGCCGCGAAGACGCCGTACAGCAGGCCGTTGGCGCCCGGGCTGCCGATCTCGCCGGCGAAGGCGGTCAGCGACACCTGCATGCCGCCGAAGACGGCGCCGATGCCGAGGAACGCGACGATCAGGACGCGCAGGCCGGGGAAGGACAGGGCCGAGGCGTGCTTCTCGCCGTGGGCGGCCCGGGCGGTGGCCTTCGGCTCGGTGGAGCGCTGCGCGGCGAAGAACAGGCCGCCGAGCAGGGTCAGGGCCGCCTCGGTGGCCAGACCGGCCGCCGGGTGGACGCCGGTGCAGAGCGCTGTGGCGAGCACCGGGCCGATGACGAAGGTGAACTCGTCGGTGACGGACTCGAACGCGGCCGCCGTCGGCAGCAGCGGGGAGCCCTCGAGCTTGGCCGCCCAGCGGGTCCGGACCATGGGCCCGACCTGCGGGACGGAGGCGCCGGCCGGGACGGCGGCCAGCGCGAGCGCCCACAGCGGGGCGCCGAGGAGGGCCAGCGCGGTCAGCGCGGAGACCGAGGTGGCGTGGGCGAGGACGCCCGGCACGAGGACGGCGCTCTGGCCGCGGCGGTCGGTGAGCTTGCCCATGACCGGGGCGAACAGGGCCATGGACACGCCGGTGACGGCGGAGACGATGCCCGCGTCGCCGTAGGAGCCGGTGGCGTGCTGGACGAGCAGCAGGATGCTGATGGTCAGCATGCCGAAGGGCAGACGGGCGGCGAAGCCGGGGAGGACGAAGGAGAGGGCACCGGGCGTGCGCAGGAGCTGCCCGTAGCCGGGTCGGGCGGACTTGTCGGTCGTGACCGCGGATGTCACGGCCTGGCCTTTCCGCTGCCTGGTAGAGCGTCCCCGTCTGCGGTCGGCAGGCCGCTTTGTGAGCGACCGACCCGTACATGTGGGAGCCCCGAGAGCTGTCCTCTTGCGCAGAACCGAGTGATACCTGGGCGCCCACTGCGGGAGGGAGCCACGGCCGCTTTGCGGTCGCGCCAGCTCTGCGTCAGGCAGAGTTGGTTCGATGTGGTGTGCCTTCATCGTACAGGGGAATCCACTACCACGCCCTGTGATTACGGTGACAAGGCATGTCTTCACCTGCGATTAACTGGAACTTCGCATTCCGACCCTCTGAAATGGGGGCAAGGCCGGGTGCAAGCCACCGAAAATGGCCAAGTTGGAACGGCGCTCTAACCGAAAACCGCCACCCCGGTGGCCCCGTCGGCCACCCTCCGGCACCTAGAGTGACGATCCGCCACCGGTGCCCAGCCACCCCGCGAGCTTGCCCCCGCGCGCCACCGCCCGCAGCCGGGCCTCCGCCGCGTCCCGCACCGGGTCCGTGGCCACCACCAGCAGCTCGTCCCCCCGGCGCAGCACCGTCGACGGCGCCGGCACGAAGCTCTTCGCGTCCCGCACCACCAGCGTCACCGAGGCCCCGGCCGGCAGCCGCAGCTCGCCGACCTCCACCCCGTGCATCCGGGAGGCCCCGGGTATCGCGAAGGACAGCAGGTGCCCGCGCAGCTTCTCCAGCGGCGCCGACTCGATCCCCAGGTCGGCGGCGGCCTCGTCGGTCTCGCGCAGGTTCAGCTTCCGCGCCAGCCACGGCAGCGTCGGCCCCTGCACCAGCGTGTAGACGACGACGAGCACGAAGACGATGTTGAAGACCCGGTCGCTGCCCTCGATCCCGGTCACCATCGGGATCGTCGCCAGGATGATGGGCACGGCTCCGCGCAGACCCGCCCACGACAGCAGCACCTGCTCCTGCCACGCCACCCGGAACGGCAGCAGGCTGACGAACACCTCCAGCGGCCGCGCCACCATCGTCAGCACCAGTCCGATGATCACAGCGGGCCAGAAGTCCCCGGCCAGGTCGTGCGGGGTCACCAGCAGGCCCAGCAGCACGAACATGCCGATCTGCGCGATCCAGCCCAGCCCGTCCGCGAACCCCCGCGTGGCAGGCCAGTGCGGCAGCTTCGCGTTCCCCAGGACCATCGCCGCCAGGTACACCGCGAGGAAGCCGGAGCCGTGCGCCATCGCGCCGGCGGCGTACGCGGAGACGGCGATCGCCATCACCGCGATCGGGTACAGGCCGGAGGCCGGCAGGGCCACGTGCCGTAGCCCGTACGCCCCGAGGAAGCCCACGGCCAGGCCTATCGCGGCGCCGATAGCCAGCTCCAGCGCGATCTTGCCGAGCAGTACGTACCAGTCGTCCACCGGCCCGACCGTCGCGAAGGCCACCACCAGGATGACGACGGGGGCGTCGTTGAAGCCGGACTCGGCCTCCAGCACACCCGTCACGCGCGCGGGGAGCGGGACCTTCCGCAGCACGGAGAAGACGGCCGCCGCGTCGGTCGAGGAGACGACCGCACCGATCAGCAGCGCCTGCCGCCATTCGAGTCCGACCAGGTAGTGCGCGCCGGCCGCGGTGACCCCCACGCTGACCGCGACGCCGACCAGCGACAGGACGACCGCCTGCGGCAGGGCCGGCTTGATCTCTTTCCACTTCGTGCCCAGACCGCCCTCGGCGAGGATGACGACGAGCGCGGCGTATCCGATGACCTGCGTCAGCTCGGCGTTGTCGAATACGACGTTGCCGATGCCGTCCTGGCCTATCGCGATGCCTATGCCGAGGTAGATGAGCAGGCTGGGGAGGCCGCTGCGTGAAGAGATGCGTACCGCCGCGACCGCGACGAGCAGCACGAGCGAGCAGACCAGCAGGAGCTCATTGAGCGTGTGGACAGTCAGCGGGCGGCCCTTTCCTCAAAGCGCGCGCGGCGGAACGTTCCACCGGCGGCGTATTCGGCAAGTGCTTCGTTACCTTACCTAATCTTTGACGGACTCTTTACGCGATACCCACATTGTGAAACGGCGCTTCGCCCCTGTCCTACGGACCTTGACCCCTGGCGGATCAACGAAGGCGGTCCTGCGCCTATGGTTGCTCCCAGCACTCCCAGGACCACCCTGCCCCTCGAAGGACAGCGATGCCCGCCAAAGAATCCGGACCTTCCGTCAAGAAGAAGGGACGACGCGCACGCCTGCTCGTGCTCGTCTTGGTCCTGGCGCTCTTGGCGGGCCTCGGCTACGGCGCGTACTGGAGCGTGGACACCGTGCGCGCTTCGTTCCCGCAGACCACCGGCTCCCTCAAGGTCCCCGGCCTGACCGGGACCGTCGACGTCAAGCGCGACGAGCACGGCATTCCCCAGCTCTACGCCGACAACGACGAGGACCTCTTCCGCGCGCAGGGCTTCGTGCACGCGCAGGACCGGTTCTGGGAGATGGACGTACGCCGTCACATGACCTCCGGCCGGCTCTCGGAGATGTTCGGCTCCGGCCAGGTCGAGACCGACGCCTTCCTGCGCACCCTCGGCTGGCGCCAGGTCGCGCAGGAGGAGTACGACAAGAAGCTCTCGCCCGAGACGAAGAAGTACCTCCAGGCCTACGCCGACGGGGTCAACGCGTGGCTGAAGGGGAAGTCCGGCAAGGACCTCTCCGTCGAGCACGCCGCCCTGAAGATCACCGACGGCTACAAGCCCGAGAAGTGGACGCCGGTCGACTCGGTGGCCTGGCTCAAGGCGATGGCCTGGGACCTGCGCGGCAACATGCAGGACGAGATCGACCGCTCGCTGATGTCGAACAAGCTCACGCAGGCGCAGATCGACGAGCTCTACCCGGCGTACCCCTTCGACCGGAACAAGCCGATCGTCGAGGGCGGCACCGTCGCGGGCGGCAAGTACACCCCCCAGGGCACCCCGGGCAGCGGCACCGGTTCCACCACCGGCTCCTCCTCCACGGGCACCGGCTCCACCACGGGCACGGGCACGGGTACCGGCACCGGAACCGGCTCCACCACCGGCACCGGCACGGGTACGGGCACCGGCACCGGCTCGCAGGCCGTCCCCAACGGCGGCGTCAACCCCGCCACCGGCCTCGCCGACAACGCGAGCGCCCAGGGCGCGACCGTCGGCCTGCGCACGCAGCTGACCTCCCTCGCCAAGACCCTGGACGACATCCCGGCCATCCTCGGCCCCAACGGCAGCGGCATCGGCTCGAACTCCTGGGTCATCTCGGGCAAGTACACGACCACCGGCAAGCCGCTGCTCGCGAACGACCCGCACCTCTCCCCGCAGCTGCCCTCGGTCTGGTACCAGATGGGCCTGCACTGCCGCGCCGTCTCGCCCCAGTGCCAGTACGACGTCGCCGGCTTCACCTTCTCCGGCATGCCGGGCGTGGTCATCGGCCACAACGCCGACATCGCCTGGGGCATGACCAACCTCGGCGCCGACGTCACCGACCTCTACCTGGAGCAGGTCCGTCCCGAGGGCTACGTCTACGACAACAAGGTCGTCCCCTTCACCACCCGTGAAGAGGAGATCAAGGTCGCCGGCGGCGCGAGCAAGAAGATCACCGTCCGCAGCACCAACAACGGACCGCTGATCTCCGACCGCAGCGACGAGCTGGAGACCGTAGGCTCCCGCGCACCCGTCCCGAGCTCGGCCCCCGACCGCGGCACCGGCTACGCCGTCGCCCTGCGCTGGACCGCCCTGGACCCGGGCAAGTCGATGGACGCGGTCTTCAAGCTCGACCGCGCCAAGGACTTCGCGAGCTTCCGGGCCGCGGCCGCGGACTTCGAGGTCCCGTCGCAGAACCTCATCTACGCCGACAACAAGGGCCCCAACGGCAACATCGGCTACCAGGCCCCGGGCCGCATCCCGGTCCGCGGCCAGGGCGACGGCCGCATGCCGGCCCCCGGCTGGGACCCCAAGTACGCCTGGAAGGGCGGCCGCGACGGCAACGCCGGCTACATCCCGCAGAACGAGCTCCCCTGGGAGCTCAACCCGCAGCGCGGCTACATCGTCACCGCCAACCAGGCCGTCATCGAGTCCGGCACCGGCACTGGCGCCGCCACTGGCACCGGAACCGGAACCGGAACCGGCACCGGAACCGGAACCGGAACCGGCACCGGAACCGGCACCGGAACCGGCACCGGCACCGGCGTGGGCACCGGAACCGGCACGGGCACCGGCACCACCGCGGGCAAGTACCCGTACGTGCTGACCACCGACTGGGGCTACGGCGCCCGCAGCCAGCGGATCAACGACCTCATCGAGGCGAAGATCAAGGACAGCGGCAAGATCTCCACCGACGACATGCGCACCATGCAGATGGACAACAGCAGCGAGATCGCCGCGCTGCTGACCCCGATGCTGGCCAAGATCCCGGTCTCCGACCCGGACGTGCGCTCGGCGCAGAAGCTGCTGGAGGGCTGGAACTACACCCAGGAGAACGACTCGGCGGCGGCCGCGTACTTCAACGCGGTCTGGCGCAACATCCTCAAGCTGGCGTTCGGCGACAAGATGCCGAAGGAGCTGCGGGTCGAGGGCAGCTGCATGAACGTCATCGAGGAGGGCACCGGCCCGAACGACGACCTGTCCAAGACCGTCCGCGAGTGCGGCACGCGCGGCCCCGACTCCGCGCAGCCCGACGGCGGCGACCGCTGGTTCGAGGTGGTCCGCCGCCTGGTCAAGGACGAGAAGTCGCCGTGGTGGACCGCCACCCCGAAGACCGTCCACGACAAGCCCATCAAGACCCGCGACGAGCTCTTCGCCCGGGCGATGGAGGACGCGCGCTGGGAGCTGACCGCCAAGCTCGGCAAGGACCAGTCGACCTGGAGCTGGGGTCGGCTGCACCAGCTGACGCTGAAGAACCAGACCATCGGCAAGGAGGGCCCCGGCTTCATGCAGTGGCTCCTCAACCGCGGCCCGTGGAACCTGGGCGGCGGCGAGGCCACCGTGAACGCCACCGGCTGGAACGCCTCCAGCGGCTACGACGTCACCTGGGTGCCGTCGATGCGGATGGTCGTCAACCTCAACGACCTGGACAAGTCGCGCTGGATCAACCTGACGGGCGCCTCGGGCCACGCCTACGACGGCAACTACACGGACCAGACGACCCTGTGGGCCAAGGGCGAGCTGCTGGACTGGCCGTTCGGAAAGGCCGCCGTCGACAAGTCGACAGTGGACACCCTGACGCTGAAGCCGTGATCACGGCCTGAAGCGCAGCACCCCCGACGGGGTGGCGACCGCCTGGACGGGGTGGTCGTGCGGTTCCTCCGGGACCCGCGCGACCACCTCGTCGTCGTAGAGGAGCACCACCAGCGCCGGATGCGCGCCGGCCCGCTCCAGCCGGGCCAGCACCCGGTCGTACGAGCCCCCGCCGCGCCCGAGCCGCATCCCGCGCCGGTCCACCGCCAGCCCGGGCAGCAGCACCGCGTCCGCCCCGGTGACGGCCTGCGGGCCCAGCGGCGGACCGGAGGGTTCCAGCAGCCGCATCTTCCCCGGGTGCGCGGCCTCGGCGAGGCTGCCCGGGCCCTCGTACGCGGCCCAGTCGAGGTCGTTGTCCGCCAGCAGCAGGGGCAGCAGCACCCGCTTCCCGGCGTCCCGCAGCGCGTCGAGCAGCTCACGGGTGCCCGGCTCCGCGCCGACGGAGACGTACGCGGCCACCGTCCGCGCGCCGGCCAGCTCGGGCAGTGCCAGGGCGGAGCCGGCCAGCGCGTCGGCCGCCGCGCGGCGGGACTCGGGGGACAAGGCCCGGCGGGCGGCCAGGAGTTCCCGGCGCAGGGCAGACTTATCGGGAGGTACCGGTAGGTTTCCGGTCGCGTTCTTTACCACAGTTCAGTCACATTTCCTTTTCTATCCGGACAGAGTTGGATCTATTTACCGGAATCTGGATGGGCGTTCGGTACGACCCACTATGGTTCTGCCCATGACTCAGTCGCACCCCGTGATCAAGAAGGCCGTCATCCCGGCAGCTGGCCTCGGCACCCGGTTCCTCCCGGCGACCAAGGCAACCCCCAAGGAAATGCTCCCGGTCGTGGACAAGCCGGCCATCCAGTACGTGGTCGAGGAGGCCGTCTCGGCCGGACTCGACGATGTCCTCATGATCACAGGACGTAACAAGCGGGCCCTCGAAGACCACTTCGACCGCAACTACGAGCTGGAGTCGGCCCTGATCGCGAAGGGCGACGACGACCGGCTGAAGAAGGTCCAGGAGTCCAGCGACCTCGCCACCATGCACTACGTCCGCCAGGGCGACCCGCGCGGCCTCGGCCACGCCGTCCTGTGCGCCGAGCCCCACGTCGGCGAGGAGCCCTTCGCCGTCCTCCTCGGCGACGACCTCATCGACCCGCGCGACCCCCTCCTGCGCCGGATGGTCGAGGTCCACGAGAAGACCGGCGGCACCGTCATCGCCCTGATGGAGGTCGACCCCGCCAACGTCCACCTCTACGGCTGCGCCGCCGTCGAGACGACCGGCGAGGACGACGTCGTCCGCATCACCGGCCTCGTCGAGAAGCCGGAGCCCGCCGAGGCGCCCAGCAACTACGCGGTTATCGGACGCTACGTACTGCACCCCGCGATCTTCGGCATACTGCGGGAGACCGAGCCGGGCCGCGGTGGGGAGATCCAGCTCACCGACGCCCTGCAGAAGCTGGCCGCCGACGAGACCGTGGGCGGCCCGGTGCACGGCGTGGTCTTCCGCGGCCGCCGCTACGACACCGGGGACCGGGGGGACTACCTGCGGGCCATCGTCCGACTCGCGTGCGAGCGTGAGGACCTGGGCCCGGAGTTCCGCACCTGGCTTCACCGTTACGTCACGGAGGAGATGTAGCACCTTGAGCAGCAGAGCACCGCAGGACACCGGCCACCACCGCCTGTGGTCGGTGGACGAGCACCTCGCGGACGTCCTCGCCGCCGTCCGGCCGCTGGAGCCCATCGAGCTCCAGCTGCTCGACGCCCAGGGCTGCGTCCTGGTCGAGGACGTCACCGTGCCCGTCGCCCTCCCGCCCTTCGACAACAGCTCCATGGACGGGTACGCCGTCCGCACGGCCGACGTCCAGGGTGCGAGCGAGGAGTTCCCCGCGGTGCTCGCGGTCGTCGGCGACGTCGCGGCGGGCAGCGGCGACCTGCCCACCGTCGGCCCCGGCCAGGCCGCCCGCATCATGACCGGCGCCCCCCTGCCGCCCGGCGCGGAGGCCGTCGTACCGGTCGAGTGGACCGACGGCGGCACCGGTGGCGGCGCCGCCTCCGGGATGACCCCCGCCAGCTCCGCGCCCGAGGGCGCGGCCGGCGAGGTGCGGGTCCACCGCCCGGCCGAGGCGCGCGCGCACGTACGCTCCCGCGGCAGCGACGTCCAGGCCGGCGACCTGGCGCTGGCCGCCGGCACCGTCCTCGGTCCGCCGCAGATCGCGCTGCTGGCGGCGATCGGCCGGGGCACCGTACGGGTCCGGCCGCGCCCGCGCGTGGTCGTCCTGTCCACCGGCAGCGAGCTGGTCCAGCCGGGTGAGGCGCTGGCCGCCGGGACGATCTACGACTCCAACAGCTTCGCGCTGGCCGCCGCCGCCCGCGACGCCGGCGCCATCGCCTACCGCGTCGGCGCGGTCGCCGACGACGCCGACACGCTGCGCTCCACCATCGAGGACCAGCTGATCCGCGCCGACCTGCTGGTCACCACGGGCGGGGTCAGCGTCGGCGCGTACGACGTGGTCAAGGAGGCCCTGACCACGGCCGGCACCGGCGACGGCGAGGAGCCCCAGGCCGGCGGCGTGGACTTCCGCAAGCTCGCCATGCAGCCCGGCAAGCCGCAGGGCTTCGGCACGGTCGGCCCCGACCACACCCCGCTGCTGGCCCTGCCCGGCAACCCGGTGTCCTCGTACGTCTCCTTCGAGCTGTTCGTGCGTCCCGCGATCCGGGCCCTGATGGGGCTGCCGACGGCGCAGGTCAGCCGGCCGAGCGTGCGGGCCGTGCTGAAGGCCGACGCGCCGCTCGGCTCCCCGGCCGGCCGGCGGCAGTTCCTGCGCGGGAAGTACGACCCCGAGGCGGGCACGGTCAGCCCGGTCGGCGGATCGGGCTCCCACCTGATCGCCGCGCTGGCGCACGCCGACTCGCTGATGGTCGTACCGGAGGACGTCACCTCGGTGGAACCGGGCACCGAGCTGGAAGTGATCCCGCTGGGCTAGGGGCCCGCCGCGCCAGGCCGCCCCGTCACCCGGAGCACCCGCCCGCCAGGCCGTCCCGCCCGGCCGTCCCGCCCGTCGGGCGGCCGCGCCGGCCCGGGCGGGCGGCGCGGGCCGCCGTGCCGTTCGGCCAGTGGTCCTGCCCGGCTGGGGAGCGCCCGGTGCGGGTAGCGTGTTGCATCACACAGGCCCCGGCGTTTCGGGGCCCGGAGCGGGAGCGGCACGTAGACATGAGTACGCAGAGCAGGCTGACGCACATCGACGAGGCCGGCGCGGCCCGGATGGTCGACGTATCGACAAAGGACGTCACCACCCGCACGGCGCGCGCCAGCGGCCGCGTCCTGGTCTCGTCCCGGGTGATCGAGCTGCTGCGCGGCGAGGGGGTGCCGAAGGGCGACGCCCTCGCCACCGCGCGGATCGCCGGGATCATGGGGGCGAAGAAGACCCCCGACCTGATCCCGCTCTGCCACCCGCTGGCGGTCTCCGGGGTGAAGCTGGACCTGAAGGTCGCCGACGACGCCGTCGAGATCCTCGCCACCGTCAAGACCACCGACCGCACCGGCGTGGAGATGGAGGCGCTGACCGCGGTCGCCGTCGCCGGCCTCACCGTGATCGACATGGTGAAGGCCGTCGACAAGGGCGCGGTCATCACCGACGTCCGGGTGGAGGAGAAGACGGGCGGCAAGTCCGGCGACTGGACCCGCTCGTGACGCCCCCGCGCGGCGGCGAGGTCCACAGCCACGTACCGCCCGCCGCCACCGGGGCCGCCGACGCGGCGCCGGCCGCCGCGGGGGCGCCCGCGTCCCGCGGCCTGGTGGTCACCGCCTCCAACCGCGCCTCGCAGGGCGTGTACGCCGACAAGGGCGGCCCGCTGCTGGCCGAGGCGCTGGAGAAGCTGGGCTTCGCGGTCGACGGACCGCGCGTCGTCCCGGACGGGGATCCGGTCGAGCAGGCGCTGCGCGAGGGCGTGGCCGCCGGCTACGACGTCATCCTGACCACCGGCGGCACCGGCATCTCGCCGACCGACCGGACGCCGGACGTGACCGCCCGCGTGCTCGACTACGAGATCCCCGGCATCCCCCAGGCGATCCGCGCCGAGGGCCTCGCCAAGGTGCCGACCGCCGCCCTGTCGCGGGGTCTGGCGGGCGTGGCGGGCCGCACGCTGATCGTGAACCTGCCCGGCTCCACGGGCGGGGTCAAGGACGGCCTCGCGGTGCTGGCGCGGATCCTGCCGCACGCCGTCGACCAGATCCGGGGCGGCGACCATCCCAGACCGGACGCGGCCACCGGGAGCCCGAGCTGAACGGCCCGTCCTGGCCGGTGGTGCTGGCGGACGGCGACGTCACGCTGCGGCCCATAAAACTGCGCGACCAGCGCGCCTGGCGCGAGGTCAACCGCCGCAACCGCGACTGGCTGCGGCCGTGGGAGGCCACGATCCCGCCGCCCGCGCCGTGGGGGCCGGTGATCCACCGGCCGACGTACCGGCAGATGGTCCGCCACCTGCGGGCGGAGGCGAACGCCGGCCGGATGCTGCCCTTCGTCATCGAGTACCGGGGGCGGCTGGTCGGACAGCTGACGGTCGCCGGGATCACCTGGGGCTCGATGTGCGCCGCCCACGTGGGCTACTGGGTGGACCGCGACGTGGCCGGACGCGGGGTGATGCCGACGGCCGTCGCGCTCGCCGTGGACCACTGCTTCCTGAAGGTCGGGCTGCACCGCATGGAGGTGTGCATCCGTCCGGAGAACGGCCCCAGCAGGCGGGTGGTCGAGAAGCTGGGCTTCCGGGAGGAGGGGCTGCGGCCGCGTTATCTACATATCGACGGGGCGTGGCGCGACCACCTGGTCTTCGCGCTCACCGCGGAGGAGGTCCCGGAGGGGCTGCTGCGCCGCTGGAGCCGGCTGCGCAAGAAGGAAAGCCCGCCGCCGGCGACCGCACCGTAAAGCCGGTAATCGCAAAAGCGTTCGAATTGCTGCCCGGTTCGCCCATAACCTGATCCGAAGAATCACAAAAAAAGTCGGTGATATCAGCCGGATCGTGCGACACACCGGCCCAATTGGCTGATCCGGTCGGCCGCGCCCCTCTACGGTGTGGGGTGTGAGCAGCAGCGGCCTCATCTACGCAGTCATCGTCGGGGCCTGGGCCGCCTACTTGGTGCCCATGTGGCTCCGGAGGCAGGACGAGCTGAACGAAGCCCGTCCGACGGAACGCTTCTCCACCGCGATTCGGCTGCTTTCCGGCCGGGCGGGAATGGAGCGCCGTTACGCCAAGGGGCTGCGTGAGCGCGGTGAAGTCGAGGCGGAGCCCCAGGCCCACGCGGACCCGGAAGCGGCGACGGAAACGGTGAATTCCGTGGACGCCGACGCCCGGGCCCTCGGCGTGTCCCCGACCAGGGCCGAGCCGAGATCGGTCGAGGTCGAACGGGTCGAGCGGGTCCGGCGCCAGCAGCGCCTCCAGGTCCTCGCGCGCCGCCGGCGCACCACGGCCCTCCTCTTCCTCGCCTTCAGCGGCGGCGCGATCGCCGCGGCCGTCGGCGGGCTGCGCTACCTGTGGGCCCCGGCCGTGCCGGCCCTGCTGCTGAGCGCGTACATCGTGCACCTGAGGGTCCAGGAGCGCCGGCGCTACGAGTTCACCATGGACCGGCGGCGCGCCGAGGCGGCGGCCCGCGCCCTGCGCGAGAGCCGCGGCCGCCACCGTGACCGCGACCGCGATCGTGACCCCGAGCCGGCCGGCGCCGCCGAGCCCGACCCCGCGCCGCCGGTGTCCCCCCAGGAGGCCGGCCGTCGCGCGCTCGTCGAGCAGACCGACCACGCCGAGTGGGTCGACCAGCAGCGCGAGCGCGAGCGCGGCCCGGCGCGCGGCGACAGCTGGGAGCCCGTACCGGTCCCGCTGCCGACGTACGTGACCGCGCCCGTCGCCCCGCGCGCCACCGGGCCGGTCAACCCGGACGGCTGGAGCGCGACCCGTTCCAGCACCGCGGAGCCGACCAACCCGCGCCTGCGCGCCCAGCCGGGCCCGGCCCCCGCGAAGCCCGACCCCCGGCCCCAGCCGGCACCCCCGCGCCCGCGCGGCCGCGAGGCAGGGCGTACCCCGCTGTTCGACCAGTACGAGAGCGACGAGCGGCCGCGCGCCGCGAACGAGTGACGCCCCGGGCATCCGGCGGGTGACCTGCACCGACCCCGCCGGGCGCGGCGCCCGCGGCCGACGGGCCGCCGGCCGGGAACGCGTTTTGGAGCAGCGGCGCGGGGATGCTAATGTTTCACACGTCGCAAGGGCCTGTGGCGCAGTCTGGTAGCGCACCTCGTTCGCATCGAGGGGGTCTGGGGTTCAAATCCCCACAGGTCCACAGACGACAGTTCTTGAGTAGCTCTCAAGAATCGTCACGAGATCCCGTTCCGCCGAAAGGCGGGGCGGGATCTCGGCGTTTCCGGGGCGTGTTCGCGGTGATGGCCGCGTGCGAGCGCCCCCTACGGCCCCGGCATGAACCGTTCACGGGCGGAATGTGCCGGCCGGGACCTCTGGTCCGGCCTTTCTCCGTCGGCGATGATCGCAACATTGAAAGCGACGCCCTCGATTTTCGAGCAGGGGGGACGTCCCGGCTGATATCCGGCCGTCAACGCCTGCCCGGTAGGTCGCCGAAGCAGAGAAAGGCTGCGCAGAACGGCCTCGTCGACTCGGACTTCCGGCCCTTCGCGGGAAGCGAGCCGGCGCCCGGCCCCGCTCCTGGCGGCTCACACGGACGCGCACCAGGCGATGAGCGGCGTGGCGACCCGCCGGAGGACCTGTTGCCGGACCCGCGGGTACCGCCCGTACGCGTACATCGAAGTTTCATCGACGAGCACCTGCCTGACGACGAACTCGTAGTGAGGGACGACCAATTTGCCGCACCCCGTTTTCCATCCCTTCGACAACCGCCAGTTCAGCCGGATCGTTCGGGACCCGGGCTCCGGGTTCACCCCCGGACTCGTGAGGAACCTGACGGCCGGCCGCCCGGCGAACCGGGTGGCGGCCTGATGAGCGCCTCCGTGTCCGATGCCACCGCGGCGGACGTGGGCGGCGGCGGGTTCCTCCGGTTCTGGACCGCGCAGACCGCGTCGCAGGTCGGCCAGCGCTTCGGCCTGGTGGCCCTGCCCGTGGTGGCGATCGACACCCTGCACGCCGGGCCGGCGCAGGTCGGATACCTGACCGCCGCGCTCACCGTGTGCTACCTGCTGATCGGCCTGCCGGCCGGGGTGTGGGTCGACCGGTGGTCCAAGCGGACCACGATGATCAGGGCGGCCGTGGTACGCGCCGTCGTGCTGGCCGGTGTCCCCGTGCTGTGGGCGTTCGACCGGCTCTCGCTCGGGTGGCTGTACGCCATCGCGGTGATCGTCGGGGTCGCCTCGGTCTTCTTCGACGTCGCGTACCAGTCGTACGTGCCCTTCATCGTCCCCGACGAGGACATCGAACGGGCGAACGCACGGCTGGAGTCGTCGGCCCAGATATCCGCGGCCGGCGGGCCGGCCGCGGCGGGACTCCTCCTCAAGGCGCTGAGCGCGCCCGTGGTGATCGCCGTCGACGCGGTCGCCTACGTGGTGTGCGCCGGCTTCCTGGCGACGGTCAAGGACACCGAGGCGTCCCGCCGCGAGACGGCGGGAGGGGATTCGCGGCTGACGCGGGACATCCTGGCCGGGGTCCGGTTCGTCGTGGGCAGCCCGGTGCTGCGGCGGCTGTGCGTATCGGTGGGGGTGTCGAACTTCTTCGCCACCATCACCATGACGCTGACGCCCCTGCTCATCCTGCGGACGCTGGGGCTGGGCTCCACGGTCATGGGCGTCGTCCTCGGCGTCGGCACGCTCGGCGGCCTGCTGGCCTCCCTCACCCTCCCGAAGGTCCGCGCCCGGTTCGACGCGGGCAGGGTCATGGCGGTCGGCCTCGTGCTGGCGGGTGTCTCCATGGTGGCCTTCCCGCTGGCCGGAACCCTCGGGGGTTCCGGGTCCGCGGTCCCCGTCGCCCTGCTCGTCCTCGGGCAGTTCGGTATGACCTGGGGTGCGGTGACCTTCAACATCGCGCAGGTGAGCGTGCGGCAGCGGGTCTGCCCCAAGGACATGCTGGCCCGGATGACCGCCTCCATCCGCTTCGTGGTGTGGGGGAGCATGCCCGTGGCCGCCGTCCTGGCCGGCTGGCTCGGCTCGCACATCGGCGTCGTGCCCTGCCTGTGGATCGGCGTGACGGGCGCCTTCCTGACGGCTCTTCCGATCATCGGAATGGACCGGCTCGTCCTGTCCGCCGCACCGGCCCCCGACACCCGTGTCTGAAGCCCGTGTCTGAGGCCCGGCTCCGGGGGGATCGGGGCCGGGCGGGACCCTCGTGTCTTCCTGAAGGGGTGTCACGTCACACTGGGCGCATGACGAGCCAGGACGGCGCCACGGCGCAGGCGTGGGAGGCACTCGGCGGGGCGGACGGGCTCGCCGGGCGGGTGGGTTACCGGGGGCCCAGCGGCCTGGAGGGGCCGCTTCCGGTGAGGGAGGCGGCGCGGGCCGCCGTCGGGGTGTGCGCGCTCGCGGCGGCCGAGCTGGCCGCCGTACGGGCCGGGGGGACGGCGCTGGACGCGGAGCCCGTGGTGGTGGACGAGGGGGCCGTGGCGACGGCGTTCGTCAGCGAGCGGCACCTGCGGGTGGAGGGCCGGGCGCCGGAGGGCTTCGCGCCGCTGTCGGGGTTCTGGCGGGCGGCCGACGGGTGGGTGCGCACCCACGCCAACTATCCGCACCACGAGGCGGCCCTCGTACGGGCGCTGGGCGTGCCCGCGACGCCGGAGGCGGTGCGCGGGGCGATCGGGGCCCGCGGCGCGGTGGAGGTGCAGGAGCTGGTCTACGCCGGGGGCGGGCTGGCCGTCGCGGTGGCGCCCGAGTACGGGGAGCCGCAGCCGCTGGTGGAGTGGGTACGGGGGGACGCGCGCGAGCCGGCGGCCGTGGGGGCGGGGCCCGCGGCCGCCGGGGTGCGGGTGCTGGACCTGACCCGGGTCATCGCCGGTCCGGTGGCCACCCGCACGCTGGGCGTGCTGGGGGCGGACGTGCTGCGGATCGACGCGCCCGGGCTGGCGGAGGCGGACGACGCGTACGCGGACACCGGCTTCGGGAAGCGGTCCGCGCTGGTGGACCTCGCGCGGCCGGAGGGCCGGGCGGTGCTGGAGGGGCTGCTCGACGGGGCCGACGTGGTGGTGACGGGGTACCGGCCGGGGGCGCTGGAGCGGTTCGGGCTGGGCGGGGAGCAGTTGCTGGAGCGGCGTCCGGGGCTGGTGGTGGCCGAGCTGTGCGCGTGGGGGTGGCGCGGGCCGTGGGCCGGGCGGCGGGGGTTCGACTCGCTGGTGCAGGCCGGGTACGGGATCGCCGCGCGGTGCGCGGGCCCGGACGGGGCGCCGGGGGTGCTGCCGGCGCAGGCGCTGGACCACGGGACGGGGTACCTGATGGCGGCGGGCGTGCTGCGGGCCCTGGCGGGCGGGGCCGGGGGGCTGCTGCGGTTCTCCCTGGCGGGGACGGCGTCGTGGCTGGTGCGGGACGTGCCCGGGGCGGGGGCCGGGGTGCCGGGGTGCGAGGCCGGGCCGTGGCTGCGGGAGGCGGCTTCGGGGTACGGGGCGCTGCGGCACGCCGCGAGCCCGCTCGGGGAGTGGGGGCGGGGGCCGTCGCGGTGGGGGAGCGACCCGGCGGTGTGGCTCGGGCGGTAGGGGCCGGCTGGGGGCCGGGCGGCCGGGGGCGGGGCGGCGCCCCGGCAGGGCCGGGGTCGGGGGTCGGGGCGGACCCCCGGCGGGGCTGGGGCCGGGGGCCGGGGTGGCCCAGGCGGGGCCTGGGCTGGAGTGGTTCAGGCGGGGGCGCCGGAGGAGGGGAGGGGTTTGGTCATGCACATGCTGGAGTCGTGGTGGCGGTAGTAGCCGAACTTCGCCGACTCCGCGTACCCCGACGACAGGTACAGCGCGATCGCCTCCGGCTGCTGGTCGCCCGTCTCCAGGACCATCCGGCGGCGTCCGGCCGCCGTCGCGTCGGCCTCCAGTTCGGCCAGGATGCGGCGGGCCAGTCCGGTCCCGCGGGCCGCGGGGACGACGTACATGCGCTTCACCTCGGCGTCGCCGTCCGAGTAGCCCTCGTCGTTGTGATCCTGGGCACGCCAGCCGCCGCTCGCCACCGGGGTGTCCGCGGCGTCGTAGGCGAGCAGGTAGAGCCCGGCCGGCGGGACGAACATCGCCGGGTCGAGGAAGGTGGCGTCGCCCTCGCCGTCGTAGCGGGCCTGGTATTCGAGCTGTACCTGGGCGTCGAGTTTCAGCGCGTCGGGGTGGTCGTACGGTACGGCGCGCAGGTGTATCCCGTGAGACATCCGAACATCGTACGGAAGGCTGCGGTTATCGTGCTGGGATGCTCACCGTGACCTCCGTGAATGTGAATGGGATCCGCGCCGCCGCCAAGAAGGGCTTCGTGGAGTGGCTCGCCGGATCCGACGCCGACGTCGTGTGCCTCCAGGAGGTACGGGCCGAGGAAGCGCAGATTCCGGTGGAGGCCCGGGAGCCCGAGGGCTGGCACACCGTGTTCGCTCCGGCCGCCGCGAAGGGCCGGGCCGGCGTCGCCCTGTATACGCGCAAGTCACCTGAACGGGTACAGGTGGGCTTCGGCAGTGACGAGTTCGACACGAGCGGGCGGTACATCGAGATCGACCTGCCCGGGGTGACCGTGGCGAGCCTCTACCTGCCCTCCGGCGAGGCCGGGACGGAGAAGCAGGAGGAGAAGTACCGCTTCATGGCGGAGTTCGACACCTACCTCCGGGCGCTGAAGGAGCGGGCGGCCGCCGACGGGCGCGAGGTCGTGGTGTGCGGCGACTGGAACATCTGCCACCAGGAGGCCGACCTCAAGAACTGGAAGACCAACCGGAAGAACGCCGGCTTCCTGCCCGAGGAGCGGGAGTGGCTCGGGAAGGTCTACTCGGAGGCCGGGTACGCGGACGTCGTGCGCGGGCTGCACCCCGACACGGAGGGCCCGTACTCCTGGTGGTCCTACCGCGGGCGGGCCTTCGACAACGACGCCGGCTGGCGCATCGACCTCCAGGTCGCGACGCCGGGGCTGGCCGCCAAGGCCGTCAAGGCGTTCGTCGAGCGGGCCGAGACGCACCCGGAGCGGTGGTCGGACCACGCGCCGGTGACCGTGGTCTACGAGCTCGGCGTCTGAGACGTCCCGGGGCCGTGCGGGGCGTGCGGCGGGTGCGGGCCCTGCCCCGGGCCGGGGCCGCGGCGCTGCTGGAGGCGGTCCATCGCCATCGTGAGCTCGGCCTCGACCACGCTCTTGGCCAGCGGGCGCAGCCGTGTGACGGCCTCCTCCCCGAGGCGCGCGGTGATCAGGTCGGTGAACAGCGCCGCCAGCGCGTCCGCGTGCTCGCGCACCAGGCGGCCGGTCTCCAGGACCGCCGCGAGCGGTACGCCCTCGCGGACCAGGGCCGAGGAGGCGTCGAGGAGGCGCCGGCTGACGTGCACGATCTCCTCGCCGTCGGCGGCGAGGTAGCCGAGGTCGAGGGAGGCCGCCAGGTTCTCCGGGGTGGCCTCGCCCTCGAAGTAGTCGGCCAGGGCCTCGGGCGTCAGCCGTACGGGGGTCTCCTCCGACCAGCCCATGCCGAGCAGCTCGCCGAGCTGGCCGACGTCGCGGCCCTTCTCGAACGCGGCGGTCAGTTCCGCGATGCCGCCGAGGGTGTGGCCGCGTTCCAGGAGGGCGGCGATGGTGCGCAGCCGGGCCAGGTGCTGGTCGTCGTACCAGGCGATGCGGCCCTCGCGGCGGGGTGGCGGCAGCAGCCTGCGCTCGCGGTAGAAGCGCAGGGTGCGCACCGGGATGCCGGCCGCCTCGGCCAGCTCCTGCGTCCGGTACTCGCGCGTCACAGCCGCCTCCGCCTCCCACGTCCCCCGGGTCTCCACATGCGCAGCCTAGGGCGTACCCCCGGTAACTTTCCGGGCGCTACCCCTACCCATGAGTACTGGGCTGCTCTACCCTCCCGATTGTGCCAGTGATTGCTGGCAGCGTTGCGATGAGTGTGACGGCGTGGCTTGGCGTGGCTGGGACGGACTGCGGAAGCGGGAGGCGGCGGGCATGAGCGGCATGGACGGGCACGGGCACGGACGCGAGCACGTACGGGTGGCGGTGATCGGGTCCGGGTTCGGCGGACTCGGCGCGGCCGTGCGGCTGCGGCGCGAGGGGATCACGGACTTCGTCGTCCTGGAACGGGCCGACTCCGTCGGCGGCACCTGGCGGGACAACAGCTACCCCGGGTGCGCCTGCGACGTCCCCTCGCACCTCTACTCCTTCTCCTTCGCACCCAACCCCGACTGGCCCCGCACCTTCTCCGGGCAGCCGGCCATCCGCGCCTACCTGGAACACGTCGCCGACACCTTCGGGCTGCGCCCGCACATCCGCTTCGGCCACGAGGTCCTGATGATGCGCTGGGACACCGAGGAGCTCCACTGGGAGATCGACACCTCGGCGGGCGCGTTCACGGCCGACGTCGTGGTCTCGGCGACCGGGCCGCTGTCCGACCCGAAGACGCCGGACGTCCCCGGGCTGGACGGGTTCCCCGGCAAGGTGTTCCACTCCGCGCGCTGGGACCACGACTACGACCTGAGCGGCAAGCGCGTCGCGATGATCGGCACGGGCGCCTCCGCGATCCAGATCGTGCCCGCGATCGCCCCGCGGACGCAGCGCCTCACCCTCTTCCAGCGCACGCCCCCGTGGGTCATGCCCCGCACCGACCGGGCCATCAGCTCCCTCGAACGCCGGCTGCACCGCCAGCTGCCCTTCACCCAGGCCGCCCGGCGCGGGCTGCTGTGGGGGATCCGGGAACTGCAGGTCAGCGCCTTCACCAAGCGGCCCAACCAGCTCGGGCTCATCGAATCGCTGGCCAAGGCCAATATGGCGCGCTCCATCAAGGACCCGGTGCTGCGGGCCAAGCTGACGCCCTCGTACCGCATCGGCTGCAAGCGGATCCTGCTCTCCAGCGAGTACTACCCGGCGCTCGCGCGGCCCGACGTGGACCTGGTCGCCTCCGGGCTGAAGGAGATCCGGGGCTCGGTCCTGGTCGCCGAGGACGGGACGGAGACCGAGGTCGACGCGATCATCTTCGGCACCGGGTTCCACGTCACCGACATGCCGATCGCCGACCGCGTCGTCGGCGCGGACGGGCAGACCCTCGCCGACACCTGGAAGGGCGGGATGCAGGCGCTGCGCGGGGCGACGGCCGCCGGCTTCCCCAACTGGATGACGATCATCGGACCGAACACCGGTCTCGGCAACAGCTCGATGATCCTGATGATCGAGTCCCAGCTGAACTACATGGCGGACTACCTGCGCCAGCTGTCGCTCCTCGGAGGCGGCGGCCGCGGCGGGCGCACCGCGCTCGCCGCCCGCCCCTCCGCCGTCAACCAGTGGAACCGGCACGTGCAGGCGCGGATGGAGCGGACGGTCTGGAACACCGGCGGCTGCACCAGCTGGTACCTGGACGCACAGGGCCGCAACACCACGGTGTGGCCGGGCACGACGGGTGAGTTCCGGCGCGCGACGTTGACGGTCGACCTGGCCGAGTACGAGGTCGTACGGGTACGGGCGGGCGAGGACCGGCCCGCGCGGGTTCCGGCCCCCGCGGCCGCGACCACCTCGGCCGCCACGGCCGCCGCCGACGGCGAGGGCGCGGAGTGAGCCGCCCGCCGCACGTCACCGCCGGGCGGTACGCCCCGCCGGCCGCCGCCCGCGAACTGGCCGCCGTCTCCGCCGACGGGTCCCGTCTGCACGTCGAGGTGCACGGACCCGAAGGCGCCCCGGCCGTCGTCCTCTCCCACGGCTGGACCTGCTCCACCGCCTTCTGGGCCGCCCAGATCCGGGACCTGGCCCACGACCACCGGGTCATCGCCTACGACCAGCGCGGCCACGGCCGCAGCCCGGCCGCCGCCTCGTACGGCACGGACGCCCTCGCCGACGACCTGGTCGCCGTACTGGAGGCCACCCTCGGCCGCGGCGAACGGGCCGTGATCGCCGGGCACTCCATGGGCGGCATGACCGTCATGGCCGCCGCCGGACGCCCCCGGTTCACCGAACACGCCGCGGCCGCCCTGCTGTGCAGCACCGGCAGCTCGCGGCTGGTCGCGGAGGCGACCGTGCTGCCGCTGCGCCCCGGGCGCGCCCGGACCCGTATCACCCGCGGGCTGCTGGGGTCGCCCGCCCCGCTCGGGCCCGTCACGTCGGCCACCCGGGCGGTGCTCAAGTACGCGACCATGGGCCCGGGATCCGCGCCCGAGCGGGTGGAGGCCTGCGCCCGGATCGTCCACGGCTGCCCCGCCGGGGTGCGCCGCGCCTGGTCGCACGTGCTGGCCGGCCTCGACCTGGACGCGGGGGTGGCGGGGCTGGCGGTTCCGACCGCCGTCATCGTCGGCCGCGACGACCGGCTGACCCCCGTCGTGCACGCCCGCCGGCTCGCGGCCGCGCTGCCGGACTGCGTGGGGCTGACCGAACTCACCGGGATGGGGCACATGACCCCCGTCGAGGCACCCGAAGCGGTGAGTTCCGCCCTGCGCGAGTTGACGTCCCGCTACCTGACCGCGCCGGCGCCGGCGGCCCCGGCCACCCCGGCGGCCCCGGCCGCGACCACCACCGACACCGAGAAGGAGAAGACGCCGTGAGCGCTCGCAGGAGTCTGGAAGGCCAGGTCGCCGTCATCACCGGCGCCGCCCGCGGGGTCGGCGAACTGCTCGCCCGCAAGCTGTCCGCGCGCGGCGCGAAGGTCGCGCTCGTCGGACTGGAGCCGGAGGCCCTCAAGGAGGTCGCCGAACGGCTGCACGGCGACAGCGACCACTGGTACGCCGACGTCACCGACCACGAGGCGATGGCCCGGGTGGCGCAGGAGGTCAAGCGGCGCTTCGGCAAGGTGGACATCGTCGTCGCCAACGCGGGCGTCGCCTCCGGCGGCCCCTTCGCCGACTCCGACCCGGAGGCCTGGCGGCGGGTGATCGAGGTCAACCTGGTCGGCGGCGCGGTCACCGCCCGCGCCTTCCTGCCCGTCCTCATGGAGAGCCGCGGCTACTTCCTCCAGATCGCCTCGCTCGCCGCGATCACCCCCGCGCCGATGATGAGCGCCTACTGCGCCTCCAAGTCCGGGGTCGAGGCCTTCGCGCACTGCCTGCGCGCCGAGGTCGGCTACAAGGGCGTCAAGGTCGGCGTCGGCTACCTCTCCTGGACCGACACCGACATGGTGCGCGGCGCCGACCAGCACGACGTCATGCGCGAGCTGCGCGGACGCCTGCCCTGGCCGGCCAACCGGACCTACCCGCTCGGCCCGGCCGTGGACCGGATCGTCGCCGGCATCGAGCGGCGCTCGGCGCACGTGTACGCGCAGTGGTGGCTGCGCGGCATGCAGGGCGTACGCGGCTACCTGCCGGCGCTCATCGCGGCGGGCGGGCAGCGCGAGATGAAGCGGTTCGAACCCCGGCTGGCCGGCGTGCCCAAGGGGCTGGTGGGCGCGGGCGGGGCCGCCGACGAGCAGGAGCGCTCACAGAGTCGCTAAGTCGACATCACCGGTGTCACGGCGCCGGGTGGCGCGACCCGCACCTCCGGCGGGTCGCGCCCCTGCGCTCGTGCCCCCTGCGCCGGCGCCGGGCTACGGCCGCGGCGGCAGCTTCGGGCGGCGGCCGTCCGGGACGTCCGTGTAGCCGGGCGGGATCGCGGCCGGGTCCTGTTCCAGGAGTTCCAGCGCCAGGTACACCGCGTCGTCCAGCTGGGCGTGCCGGCCCTCCGCCCAGTCGAGCGGGGTGCGCATGATCTCCAGGTCCGGTTCCACCCCGTGGTTCTCGACCGACCAGCCGTACTCCGGGAACCAGGCCGCGTTCATCGGCACCGTGATGACCGTGCCGTCGCCGAGGGTGTGCCGGCCGGTCATGCCGACCACTCCGCCCCAGGTGCGCTGGCCCACCACGGGGCCCAGGCCGAGCAGCTTGAACGCGGCGGTGATCATGTCCCCGTCGGAGGAGGTCGCCTCGTCGGCCAGGGCCACGATCGGCCCGCGCGGCGCGTTGGAGGCGTAGCTGACCGGCTGGGCGTCGCGCGTCAGGTCCCAGCCCAGAATCGATCGGGTGAGTTTCTCGACGACGAGTTCACTGATGTGGCCGCCTGCGTTGCCCCGTACGTCCACGATCAGGGCGGGCCGGGACATCTCCATCCGCAGGTCGCGGTTGAACTGCGCCCAGCCCGAGCCGCCCATGTCGGGGATGTGCAGGTAGCCGCAGCGGCCGCCGCTGACCTCGCGGACCACGGCGCGGCGCTTGGACACCCAGTCCTGGTAGCGCAGCGGCCGTTCGTCGACCAGCGGTACGACCGCGACGCGCCGGGAGCGGCCCTCGCCCTCGGCCGGGGTGAACGTCAGCTCCACGGTGGTGCCCCCGGCCGCCGCGAGCAGCGGGTAGGGGCCGGCGACCGGGTCCACGGCCCGGCCGTCGACGTGGGTGAGCACCGCGCCGTCGCGGATGCCGGTGCCGGCGAGCGGGGAGCGGGCCTTGGAGTCGGAGGACTCGCCGGGCAGGATCCGTGCGACCACCCACCCCTCCTCCCGGCGCAGCAGGTTGACGCCGAGCAGGCCGATCGCCCGCTGGTAGTGGGGCGGGCCCTCGTTGCGGCGGGCGGGGGAGACGTACGCGTGCGAGGTGCCGAGTTCGCCCAGGACCTCGCGCAGCAGGTCCGCGAACTCGTCGGGGGAGGCGACCCGTTCGACCAGGGGGCGGTACTGGGTGAGCACCGCGTCCCAGTCGATGCCGCACATGTTCGGTTCCCAGAAGTACGCGCGGATGAGCCGGCCGGCCTCCTCGTACGCCTGCCGCCACTCGGCGGCCGGGTCCACCTCGTGCAGGATGCGGCGCAGGTCGAGGTAGACGGTGGAGTCGCCGTCACCCGATTCGGTGGCCGGCACGGCGCGGAGGTCACCGTCGTCGTTGACGACGAGCCGGGTGCCGTCGCCGCTGACCTCGAACCAGTCCAGTCCGGAGGCCAGTTCGGCCTTGCGGGCCTTGGTCATGTCGAAGTGTTCCAGCGTGGGCTTGCCGCTGGTGTCGGCCGGGTTGGCGAAGGTCTCGCCGAGCGCGCCGGAGATGGGCCAGCGCAGCCACACCAGTCCGCCGCCGTTGACGGGGTGCAGGGCCGAGTACTTCGAGGCGGTCACGGGGAAGGGCGTGACCCGGCTCTCCAGCCCCTCGACCTCCACGGTCACCGTCCCGTCGGCCTCCCCGGGCTCCCCCTCGACGGGGTCGAGCCCGCCCGCCGCCGGGCGGCCGTCGGGGGAGAAGGCGAAGGGGGAGGGGGTGGCGGAGGACAGGGGCACCAGGTAGGGGCGGCAGCCCAGCGGGAAGGAGAGGTCGCCGGTGTGGACGTCGTACACCGGGTCGAACCCGCGCCAGGACAGAAAGGCGAGGTAGCGGCCGTCCCGGGTGAAAACCGGGTTCTCGTCCACGAACCTGCCGTTGGTGACGTCGACGACGACGCGCGCGCCCGGCCCGGAGATCTTCGCCATCTTGATCTGCCGCAGCGAGCGGCCGATGCCCGGGTGCGACCAGGTCAGCCAGCAGCCGTCGGGGGAGAAGGCGAGGTCGGTGACCGGCCCGTTGATGGAGCGGATCAGCTCGGTGACCTCGCCGTTGGACTCCTCCGTCGCGTCGAGGAGCAGCAGCCGTCCGTCGTTGGAGGCGATGGCGAGCCGTTCGCCGGCCGGGTCCGACAGCAGTTCCGTGACGTGGCCCAGCTCGCCCGAGGCGAGCCGGCGCGGCTCGCGCTCCCCGGAGGCGCGGGGCAGGTAGGCGATCTCGACGGCGTCCTCGCCCTCGGCGTCGGTGACGTAGGCGACCTGGCCGCCGCCGCCGAGCATCTCGGGGAGGCGAACCCGTACGCCGGGGGTGTCGGCGATGGTGCGGGCCGGGCCGTCGCGGTGGGTGAGCCAGTACAGGCTGCCGCGGACGACGACGGCGCTGGCCCGGCCGGTGGTGTCGACGGACAGCGAGTCGACGTTGCTGGCCGCGGGCACCTGGTACGTACGCCGTCCCGCGCGCGGCCCGCCGAGCCGGACGTCGAGCCGGCGCGGGGAGGCGTCCTCGGCGAGGGAGTCGACGAGCCAGAGGTCGCCGGCGCACTGGTAGACCACGCGCGAGCCGTCGCTGGAGGCGTGGCGGGCGTAGAACTCCTCGTGGTCGGTGTGGCGGCGCAGGCCGGTGCCGTCGGGCAGGCAGGAGTAGAGGTTGCCGACGCCCTCGTGGTCGGAGAGGAAGGCGATGCGGCCGCCGACGAACATGGGGGCCTCCAGGTGGCCCTCGATGTCCTCCAGCAGGCGTTTGCCGTGCAGCCAGAGCCGTCCGGTGGCGCCGCCGCGGTAGCGCTTCCAGGCGGCGGGCTCGTGCGGGGGTTTGCCGGTCAGCAGCAGGCTGTGGTGTTCGCCGTCGACGTCGGCGACCTGGATGTCGGAGACCGGGCCCCAGGGCAGGCGGCCGCCGGGGCTGCCGTCGGTGGGCAGTTTGTAGGCCCAGGAGTAGTAGGAGAACGGCTGTCCGTGGGAGGAGACGGCGAGGACGTTGCCGTCGGGGTCCCAGCCGCAGACGCGGGTGTCGGTGGAGCCCCAGTAGCTGAGCCGGCGCGCGGGGCCGCCGTCCACGGGGGCGAGGTGGATCTCGGGGTCGAGGCTGCGCCAGGTGGTGAAGGCGATGTGCCGTCCGTCGGGGGAGAAGCGCGGGTGGCCGACCCGGGTGCGGTCGACGGTGAGCCGCCAGGCCCGGCCGGGGCTGTGGCCCGCCGGGACGAGGGGGGCGACCCACAGATCGTCCTCGGTGGCGAAGCAGAGGAGTTCGTCGTGCAGGTGCGGGAAGCGGAGGTACGCGACGTCGTGACTCACCCCCCAATGCTTTCCGCGCCAGGGGGGCCCGGCAACTCGTACAGGTGACCGGTGTGTGACCGACGCCACCGCCGAAGCGAAACGGAACGGTTTCGTTTCGTTAAGGGCGCGGGTAGGCTCTCAGGTGTACGAAACCGTTTCGTTCGGATGGGTGGTCGTGATGAAGGGAAGCTGCCGGGTCTCCGACGCGATGTCGGCGCGGCGCAGCCGGATCACCCCCGAGCGGGAGGCCGAACTCCACGGGGCGGTCCTCGACCTCCTCCGCGAGGTCGGATACGAGGCGCTGACCATGGACGCGGTCGCCGCCCGTACGAAATCCAGCAAGGCCACCCTCTACCGCCAGTGGGGGAGCAAGCCGGAGCTGGTCGCGAAGGCCCTCCGGTGCGCCCAGCCGGTCTCCCTGGGGGAGATCGACACGGGCACCCTGCGCGGGGACTTCGCACGGATGGTCGCGCACTCCGACGACGCGCAGATGGCCAAGGACACCGCCCTGATGCGGGGTCTGGCCCATGCCGTCCACGAGAGCCCGGAGCTGCACCGGGCGCTGCGCGACCTGCTCGTCGACCCGGAGATCAACGGTCTCCAGGCCATGCTCCGGCGCGCGGTGGAGCGGGGCGAGGTCCGTCCGGACTGTCCGGCGCTGGACTTCGTGCCGCACATGCTCATCGGGGCGTTCATCGCGCTCCCGCTGATCGAGGACCGGTCCGTCGACCGGGCGTTCCTCACCCAGTTCATCGACGCCGTGGTCTTCCCCGCCCTCGGCGTCTGAGTCCCCGCACCTCCCCGCACCCCAGCAAGACCGCCTGCTGCTCCTGACACGCCGCTCTCGTCGTCGGGCCGGCTCTACACGCCCTGATCCGCCCGCGCGCACCCCCGGTCCGCGCGGGCGCAGGATCCATCCCACGACCTGAAACGGGAGAACCACGACGTGGCCACCTTCCTCTACCGGCTCGGGCGCGGCGCCTTCAGGCGCCGCGGCCTCGTCGCCCTCATATGGGTGGCGCTGCTGTTCGCCGCGGGCTTCGGCGCCGCGACGGCCGCCGCGCCGACCTCCGGTTCGTTCTCGATCCCCGGCACCGAGGCCCAGAAGGCCTTCGACCTGCTGGACAAGAAGTTCCCGGGCATGTCCGCCGACGGCGCGACCGCCCGGATCGTCGTCAAGGCCCCAGCCGGCGCCAAGGTCACCGACCAGGGCCCCAAGTCCGAGGTCCAGAAGCTCATCTCCGGCCTGAAGCAGGGCGAGGGCGCCGCGCAGGTCGCCACCGTCGACGACCCTTACCAGATGCAGGCGGTGAGCCAGGACGGCTCCACCACCTACATCACGGTGAAGTACAAGGTCAGCGGTATGGAGCTGAAGGACGTCACGCGTGACGCCCTCAAGGACTCCGGGCACGACGCGCAGAAGGCCGGCCTCCAGGTGGAGATCGGCGGCGACGCGCTGATGGAGGCCCCCGAGACGGGCTCCGGCGAGGCCATCGGCATCCTGATCGCCGGCATCGTGCTGGTCATCACCTTCGGCTCGCTGGTCGCGGCCGGGCTGCCGCTGCTGACCGCGCTGATCGGCGTCGGGATCGGCGTCTCCTCGATCACCGCGCTCGCCAACGTGCTGGACCTCGGCTCCACCACCTCCACCCTCGCGATGATGATCGGCCTCGCGGTCGGCATCGACTACGCGCTGTTCATCGTCTCCCGCTACCGCGTGGAGCTCGCCGAGGGCCGCGAGCGCGACGAAGCCGCCGGCCGCGCCGCCGGAACCGCCGGGTCCGCGGTCGTCTTCGCCGGTCTGACCGTGGTCATCGCCCTGGTGGGCCTGGCCGTCGTCAACATCCCGATGCTGACGAAGATGGGTGTCGCGGCCGCCGGAACGGTGGTCATCGCGGTGCTCGTCGCCCTGACGCTGGTCCCGGCGATCCTCGGCTTCGCGGGCAAGAAGGTGCTGCCCGCCGGCAAGAAGAGCCGGCTCTTCGGCAAGGGCCGTCCCGACGGTGCCGAGGCCAAGCCCAACGGCGGTACCCGCTGGGCCCGCTTCGTACTGCGCCGCCCGGTGACGGTGCTGCTGGCCGGTGTGGTCGGCCTCGGCGCCATCGCGGTGCCGGCGAGCAAGCTGGAGATGGGCCTGCCGGACGACGGCTCCAAGCCGGTCTCCACCAGCCAGCGCAAGGCGTACGACATGCTGTCCGAGGGCTTCGGCCCCGGCTTCAACGGTCCGCTGATGGTGGTCGTGGACGGCGACAAGGCGCTCGCCGACAAGACCGTCGACCGGATCAAGGGGCTGGAGGGCGTGGTCGCGGTGACCCCGCCGCACCAGAACGAGGCCAAGGACGCCGCTGTCATCAGCGTGATCCCGAAGGAGCGCCCGTCCTCGACCGAGACCGAGGACCTGGTCCACAAGATCCGCGCGGGTAACGGCGGCGACGTGTTCGTCACCGGCGCGACCGCGATGAACATCGACTTCTCGCAGAAGATGAACGACGCGCTGCTGCCCTACCTGGCGCTCGTGGTCGGACTGGCGTTCCTGCTGCTGATGCTGGTGTTCCGCTCGATCCTGGTGCCGCTGAAGGCGGCCCTCGGCTTCCTGCTGTCGGTCGTCGCGGCCCTCGGCGCGGTCGTCGCGGTGTTCCAGTGGGGCTGGCTCGGCTCCGTGTTCGGGGTGGAGCAGACCGGTCCGATCATGTCGATGATGCCGATCTTCATGGTGGGCGTCGTCTTCGGCCTGGCGATGGACTACGAGGTCTTCCTCGTCACCCGGATGAGGGAGGCGTACGTCCACGGCGAGCGCCCGGGCCAGGCCGTGGTGACCGGCTTCCAGTTCAGCGCGCGTGTGGTCGTGGCCGCCGCGGTCATCATGATCGCCGTGTTCTCGGGCTTCCTGGGCGCGAGCGACGCGATGGTCAAGATGATCGGTTTCGGCCTGGCCGTCGCCGTCCTCTTCGACGCCTTCGTGGTGCGCATGGCGATCGTGCCGGCGGTGCTCGCGCTGCTCGGCCACAAGGCCTGGTGGCTGCCGGGCTGGCTGGACCGGATCCTGCCCAACGTGGACGTGGAGGGCGAGAGCCTGCGCAAGCACCTCGGCGAGTCCGAGGGGAAGGCCGGGTCCCCGGAGGACCCGGACAAGCAGCGCGAGCTGGTCAACGCCTGACCTGGCGCCCGCGTGCGGCTAATGCCTGACTGAGCCCGCGAAGCATGTGAACATCGGCCCCGCATCTGGAACCCCAGGTGCGGGGCCGCTCGCGTGCGCTACGCCGTACGGGTGGCCGTGGGCCGCGCGACCGAGCCCGGTCTCGCGCCGCCGGCGGCGGGGGCGGCGTACGTGCGGCGCAGGAAGCGGCGCAGGACCGCGCTGTCGAACTGGATGACGGCGACGCCCTCGGGGGAGTGGAACTCGACGACCGCCTGGACCCGGCCGCAGGGCCAGACCCGTACGTCCCCGGTCCCGGTCGGCGCGAGCAGCCCGGCCTCCAGGAGGGCGCGGGGGAAGACCCACTCGTTGTCGGTGCCCTCGGGGGACAGCTCGGCGGGGAAGACGATGCGTACGGCCAGGGGCTCGGCGGGGGTGAACCGCAGGGCGACCGGGACCGCCCGGTAGAGGGGGTCGTCGGTGATCACGCGGGCGCTGACCCGCTCGTCGACGGCCGCGGCGGTGGCTGGTGGATTCTCGGCGGTGGCTGACATCGACCGGACTCCTCGAATCGGAACATTCACGTCCGTTTGCCCGTCCAGCCTCGCACATTCCCACGAAACCGCACGTATGTATTTGTGAGCCGCCAGCTCTTGCCAACCGTTTGCAAGTAAGCACTACTCTTGAACGGTTAAACACTCATGTGAGGAAGAGGAAGCGGAGCCGCTCCATGCACGTGCCCGACGGATTCATCGACGCACCCGTCTCGGTGGCCGCAGGAGTGGCGGCCACCGCCGCTGTCGCGGTCAGCCTGCGCGGCGCCCGCCGCGAGCTCGACGAACGCACCGCGCCCCTGGCCGGCCTCGTCGCCGCCTTCATCTTCGCCGTGCAGATGCTGAACTTCCCCGTCGCCGCCGGCACCAGCGGCCACCTCCTCGGCGGCGCGCTCGCCGCGATACTCGTCGGCCCCTACACCGGCGTGCTCTGCGTCGCCGTCGTCCTGCTGATGCAGGGCATCCTCTTCGCCGACGGCGGCCTGACCGCGCTCGGCGTCAACATCCTGAACATGGCCGTGGTGACCGTCCTCGTCTCCTACGCCGTCTTCCGCGTCCTGCTGCGGCTCCTGCCCGCCGGCCGGCGCTCGGTCACCGTCGCCGCCTTCACCGGAGCCCTGCTCTCGGTGCCCGCCGCGGCCGTGATGTTCACCCTCCTCTACGCCCTCGGCGGCACCACCGACGTCCCGATCGGCAAGGTGTTCACCGCCATGGTCGGCGTCCACGTGCTCATCGGCATCGGGGAGGCCCTGATCACCGCCGCGACCGTCGGCGCCGTGATCGCCGTACGGCCCGACCTGGTGCACGGCGCGCGCGGCCTGACCGCCCCGCTGAAGCTGCGCGTCGGCGGCGAGCTGGTCGACGCCCCCGCCGCGGCCCCCGCGCCGGTCGCCGCCCGCTCCACCCGCAAGCTCTGGCTGACCGGCCTGGTCACCGCCCTCGTGCTCGCCGGATTCGTCTCCTTCTACGCCTCCAGCAGCCCCGACGGACTGGAGAAGGTCGCCGCCGACCAGGGCATCGACGCCAAGACCCGCCCGCACACCAGCGCCGACTCCCCGCTCGCCGACTACAGCGTCAAGGACGTCGGCGACGCCCGCCTGTCCGGCGGCATGGCCGGAGTCATCGGCGTCGGCGCGACCGTCGCCGTCGGCAGCGGGATCTTCTGGGCCGTGCGCCGCCGCCGCGCCCAGGACCTGACCGCCTCCTCCACGGCCGCCCCGTCGGCGAGCTGACATGGGGGCGGGTCACGCGCACAAGCTCTACCGGCGGGGGCACTCGCCCGTGCACGAGCTGCCGCCGCACTGCAAGATCGCCGCGACCGCCGGCTTCGTGGTCGTCGTCGTGTCGACACCGCGCGAGGCGATGTGGGCCTTCGGGGTGTACGCCGTGCTGGTCGCCGCCGTCGCCGTCGCGGCCCGCATCCCCGCCGGGTTCCTGCTGCGGAGGTTGCTGATCGAGGTGCCGTTCGTGCTGTTCGCCGTGCTCATGCCCTTCGTGTCGCAGGGCGAGCGGGTGGACTTCCTCGGCATGTCGCTGAGCGTCTCCGGGCTGTGGGGCGCCTGGAACGTGCTGGCCAAGGGCACCCTCGGGGTGGCCGCCTCGGTGCTCCTGGCCTCCACCACCGAACTGCGCGCGCTGCTGCTGGGCCTCCAGCGGCTGAAGCTCCCGCCGCTGCTCGTGCAGATCGCCTCGTTCATGATCCGGTACGGCGACGTCATCAGCGACGAACTGCGCCGGATGTCCATCGCCCGCCGCTCGCGCGGCTTCGAGGCGCGCGGGATCCAGCACTGGGGGGTGCTCGCCAAGACCGCCGGCGCCCTGTTCATCCGCTCCTACGAGCGCGGCGAGCGGGTCTACCTCGCGATGGTCAGCCGCGGCTACGCCGGTTCCATGCCGGTGATCGACGAAGTGACGGCCACCCGCGCCCAGTGGGCGTACTCGGCCGTGCTCCCGGTGACGGCGCTCGCCGTCTGTCTGATGGGATGGACGCTGTGACCGCTTCCCCCGCTCCTAATGCATCCGCCGCCTCTGGTGACGTTAGCCCCGCGCCCTCGCTGGAGGTCTCCGGGGTCGCCTACGCCTACCCGGACGGGCACCAGGCCCTCTTCGGGGTCGACCTCACCGTCGGCCGCGGCGAGCGCGTCGCCCTCCTCGGACCCAACGGCGCCGGGAAGACCACCCTGGTCCTGCACCTCAACGGCATCCTGGGCGGCGGCGTCGGCTCCGTCACCGTGGCCGGGCTGCCCGTGGAGAAGCGCAACCTCGCCGAGATCCGGCGGCGCGTCGGCATCGTCTTCCAGGACCCCGACGACCAGCTGTTCATGCCGACCGTCCGCGAGGACGTGGCCTTCGGCCCGGCCGCCGCCGGCCTGCGCGGCGCCGAGCTGGAGACCCGCGTCAGTGAGGCACTCGAACTGGTCGGCATGGCCGGCTTCGCCGACCGGCCCCCGCACCACCTGTCCTTCGGGCAGCGGCGCCGGGTGGCCGTGGCGACCGTGCTCGCGATGCGGCCGGAGATCCTCGTCCTCGACGAGCCCTCCTCCAACCTCGACCCCGCCTCGCGCCGCGAGCTGGCCGACATCCTGCGCGCGCTGGACGTCACCGTGCTGATGGTGACGCACGACCTGCCCTACGCCCTGGAGCTCTGCCCGCGCTCGGTCATCCTCAGCGAGGGGGTCATCGCCGCCGACGGACGCACCCGCGACCTGCTGTGCGACGAGGAGCTGATGGGCGCGCACCGGCTGGAGCTGCCGTTCGGCTTCGACCCGCGTTCGGTGGCTGCGGCGTAAGCCCGCCCGGAGGGGCTCCGGAGGGGCCTCGGAGGGGTGGACGAGGGGCGGCCGAGGCGGGCCGGAGCGTGCGCCGGGGGTGTCGTCGGCGCGGCATAAGCGCAGGTCTTTGGTTGTTGGTGTGCTCGTGAACATCCAGGGTGTGGTGACCGAGGGCTTCGAGCCCGTCCGTGAGGCCTTCGCGCGCAACTTCGAGGTCCTCGGGGACCGGGGCGCGGCCGTGGCCGTGTACCGCGACGGCCGCAAGGTCGTCGACCTGTGGGGCGGCACGAAGGACGCGGACGGCACCGAGCCCTGGACCGAGGACACGGCGACGATCGTCCGGTCCGCGACCAAGGGCGTGGCAGCGGCCGTCCCGCTGCTGCTGCACCAGCGCGGGCTGCTGGACCTGGACGCGCCCGTGAGCTCGTACTGGCCGGAGTTCAAGGCGGGCGGCAAGGAGCGGACGCTGGTCCGCCACCTGCTCGCCCACCAGGCCGGCGTCCCCGCCCTGGACCGGGGCCTGACGGTGGCCGAGGCCGCGGACGGGGTCTCCGGGGCACGGGCGGTCGCCGCGCAGCAGGCGTTCTGGGAGCCGGGCAGCGCGCACGGCTACCACGCGCAGACCTTCAGCTGGCTGGTGTCCGAGCTGGTGCTGCGGGCCACCGGGCGGACCATCGGCGGGATCCTGGCCGAGGAGATGGCCGAGCCGCTCGGGCTGGACTTCTGGATCGGCCTGCCGGAGGGCGAGGCGCACCGGGTGGGCCGGGTCGCGCCGGTCGAGCCGCCGCCGAGTGCGGGACTGCTGAGGACGCGGCCGAGGAGAAACGTTTCGGAGGCGTACGCCGACCCCGCGTCCCTCACCCGCCGCGCCTTCGCCGCCATCGACCCGCAGCCGGACGAGAACGACCCCGTCTACCAGGCGGCGGAACTCCCCGGCTCGGCCGGCGTCGGCACGGCGCGCGCCCTGGCCCGCTTCTACGCCGCGACCATCGGGGTGGTGGAGGACGGGGCCCGTATCTTCACGCCGGCGACGACCGCGCTGGCCGGCACCGAGTTCGCGGCGGGAGCGGACCGGGTGCTGGTCGTGGGTACCCGCTTCGGGCCCGGCTACATGCTGCACGGTCCGGCGTCCCCGCTGCTGTCCCCGGCCTCCTTCGGCCACCCGGGGCGCGGCGGCTCGCTGGCCTTCGCGGACCCGGAGGCGGGCGTCGGCTTCGGCTATGTCACCAACGCGCACGCCAAGTCGGTGACCGCCGACCCGAGGGCGCAGGCGCTGGTGCGGGCGTTGCGCGGCTGCCTGTAGGGATTTATCGCTTTGGCGCCTTTTCCGGCGACTGTCGGCCGGTCGGCCGGTCGGCCGGTAGGTCGGCCCGGCGGCCGGCCGTCAGGCGCGTTCGCGGACGTCGGTGAGTTCGGCGGCGGCGTGCGTGACGAGTTCGCGCGGGGGCATCGGGAAGACGGTGTGCGGGGTGCCGGCCGCCGCCCAGACCACGTCGTGCGTCAGCAGACCCCGGTCCGCCAGGACGCGGGTGCGGGTGCGGTGCCCGAAGGGCGGGACGCCGCCGATGGCGTAGCCGGTGGTCTCGCGGACGAGCGCCGCGTCGGCGCGGGTGACTTCCGCGGCGTCGAGTTGACGTCGCACCGCCTCGACGTCGACCCGCGAGGCCCCGTCCATGAGGACCAGGACCGGGACGCCGTCCGCCGCGAAGACCAGTGACTTCACGATCTGGCTGAGCTCGCAGCCGATCGCGGCCGCGGCGTCGGCGGCGGTACGGGTGCCTTCGGGGAAGGTGCGGATGGCGAGGTCGAGGCCGAGGTCGGTGAGGGCCCGGGCGAAGAGGGGGTGCGGGGTGCTCGTCGTCATGGCGGGACGCTAGCGCCGTGCCGGGCCGGAGTCGAGGTGTTTTGTCCCCGCCCCGACCCGCCCTGCCCCGCCCTTCCTCCGTTCCGCAGGGCGAAGCCCCGGACCCGTCAGGAGGCGTTGAGGACCGTGGCGACGACGGGGCCCGCCGCGTCCGCGCCGTGGCCGCCGCCCTCGACCATGGCCGCCGCCGCCACGTCGCCGCTGAAGCCGGTGAACCAGCTGTCCGGGGCGGTCGCGCCGTCGACCTCCGCCGAGCCGGTCTTCGCCCCCTTGTCGGAGCCGCCGACCGACGCCATCGCCTGCGCCGCCGTCCCGCTCGTCGCCGTCTGCCGCATCATCCGCACCAGCTGCGCCGACACCCCCGGCGCCAGCGGGCGCGGCGCGGTGGCCAGGGCGCGGCCGTCCAGGGAGGCCTTGACGAGGACCGGCTGGCGGAACACGCCCGTGCGGGCGGTCGCCGTGACGGAGGCCATGTTCAGCGGGTTCATCTGGATCGCGCCCTGGCCGATGTACTCGGCCGCCGCGGCCGAACCCGAGGTCACCGGAACGGTGCCGTCCTGCGAGGGGATGCCCGTCTTCCAGTCCAGCCCGAGCCCGAAGGCCTCCTTGGCCGTCCTCGGCAGCGCGCCGTTGTCCTTCACGTCGTCGATCAGGCTGATGAAGGCGGTGTTGCAGGACCGGGCGAAGCTGGTCGAGAAGGGCTGCCCCTGGAGCGAGAAGCCGCCCTGGTTGCGGAAGACCTTGCCGTCCCACGTGGCGCTCGGCGGGCAGGCGGCCGGCCGGTCGGCGGCGACCAGGCCCTTCTCCAGCAGCATGGCCGCCGTCACGATCTTCATGGTGGAGCCGGGCGCCCGCCGCCCCAGCATCGCCGCGTTGAAGCCGTCCTGCCGGTGGTTGGCCACCGCCAGGATGTCGCCCGTGCTGGGCTGGACGGCGACGACCGAGGCCTCCGCGTACCGGGCGACCGCCTTCTCCGCCGCCGCCTGCACGTCGGCGTCGAGCACCGTCTGGAGCTGCCCCGCCTTGCCCTCGACCAGCGTCGCCAGGGTCCGCCTGGGGGCGTCGGCGGTGGCCGGTTCGATCCACACCTCGACGCCGGGGGTGCCGCCCGCCTTCTCCCCGTACGTCTTGCGCAGCGCGTCCAGCACGGGCCGCAGCGACGGGAAGCGTTCCGGGGTGAGTTCCGTGCCGTTGCGGTCGACGGCCTTGACCGGGGGGCTGGCCGGGGTGCCCGCGCGCAGCCGTTCGTCCTTCTGGAGCTGTGGGTGGATCACCGAGGGCTGCCAGTCGACGAGCGGCTTGCCGCTGCTGGCGCCGCGGACGACGGTCAGCTGCGAGTCGTAGGCGAACGGTGTGGCCGTCCCGTCGTGGGCGATCTCGGCCTCGACCTTGAAGGGCACGGTGGCGCCGTTCGGGGTGCCGGGCGTGATGACGGCCTTGGAGACGAGTGCCTTGGCCTTGAAATCGGCCACCGCGGGCTGTGCGGCCTGCGCGTTGTTGGTCAGGGCGGCGGCCGTGGAGGCGTCGCCGGCCGCCCAGGCGGCCAGGAAGTCCTTGGCGACCTGGGCCGTCTCCCGGTCGGTGACCGGCCCGGTCGTCTTCTGCGCGGTCGCCGAGCCGTTCTTCCCGGCCCCGTTCCCGCCCGGTCCGCCGCCGGCGTCGCCGCCGTCACCCACCAGGGTGACCACCCCGTACGCCGCGCCGCCGGCCATCGCCAGGAACACCCCGCCGACGATGGCACCCTTAGCCGCCCCGTTCACTACGTCCCCTCCCCAGGAGCCACGGTTCTCTGAACATGTTCAAAGAACCTGAGCGGCCTACCTTACGCGTGGGTCAAGGGCCGGTTCCAGATCAAATCCACGTATCCAGCCACATCCGGCCACGCCACGAGTCCATGGGCAGGGTCTGGCCGGTGTAGATCGGCCAGAAATAGATGAAGTTCCAGACGATCAGGAGCACCAGCACGCCCGCCCCGATCGCCCCCAGCGCCCGCCGCCGCTCCGAGGAGCCCGACGGCCCCAGCAGGGCGCCGATCATCATCGCCACCGCCAGGCACAGGTACGGGACGAAGACCACCGCGTAGAAGTAGAAGATGGTCCGCTCCTGGTAGTTGAACCAGGGCAGCAGGCCCGCTCCCAGCGCGCACGCGATCGCCCCGGCCCGCCAGTCGCGCCGGAAGAACCACCGCCACAGCACGTACAGCAGCGCGAAACAGCCAGCCCACCACAGCAGCGGGGTGCCCAGCGCCAGCACCTCGCGGGCGCACTTGCCCGCCTCGGTCGCCGGGCAGCCGTCGGTACCGGGCGCGGGGGACTCGTAGAAGTAGGAGACGGGCCGTCCCAGGACCAGCCAGCTCCACGGGTTGGACTGGTAGGTGTGGCCGGAGGTCAGGCCCACGTGGAACTTGTAGACCTCCGTCTCGTAGTGCCACAGGCTGCGCAGCCACTCCGGGAGGAAGGAGAAGGCGCTGCTCTGGTCGTTCTTGGCGGCCCAGTCGCGGAAGTAGCCGCCCTTGCCGTCGTCCGGGCTCAGGATCCAGCCGAGCCAGGTGGTCAGGTACACGGCGATCGCCACCGGCACCGTCGACAGGAAGCCGGGCAGCGCGTCGCGGCGCAGCATCGCCGCGTACGGGGCGCCGGCGCCTGCGGTGCGGCGCGCGGCCGCGTCCCACAGCACGGTGAGCACCCCGAAGAAGGCCAGGACGACCAGGCCGTTCCACTTGGTGCCGAACGCCAGGCCCAGGCAGACGCCGGCCAGCAGCCGGTACGGGCGCCAGCCCAGGCGCAGGGTCTCCGCGATCTCCGCGTCCGGGCGGGCGCGGCCCTCCTCGTCGACGGGGAGCGCCGCGGCGAGCCGGGCGCGCGCCTTGTCGCGGTCGACGAGCAGCGCCCCGAAGGCGGCCAGGACGAAGAACATCAGCACGAGGTCGAGCAGGGCGGTGCGGCTCATCACCAGGTGCAGGCCGTCGACCGCCATCAGCCCGCCCGCGAGGCAGCCGAGGAAGGTGGAGCGGAAGAGGCGCCGGCCGATGCGGCAGAGCATCAGCACGGACAGGGTGCCGAGCAGCGCGGTCATGAACCGCCAGCCGAACGGGTCGAACCCGAACATCCACTCGCCGAGCCCGATCACCCATTTGCCGACCGGCGGGTGCACCACGTAGCCGGGGTCGGCCGGCAGCGGGACGAGGTCGGGATTCGCGAGGATCGACTTGTCGACATCCTTGGGCCAACTGGCTTCGTAGCCCTGCCGGATGGTGGCCCAGGCGTCCTTGGCGTAGTACGTCTCGTCGAATATCACCGCCTTCGGGCTGCCCAGATGGGTGAAGCGCAGCACCCCCGCCACGGCCGCCACCAGCAGCGGCCCCACCCACGCCATGGCCCGCCGCCAGCCGCGCCGGCTCGCCTCCGGGATCCCGAGCGCCGCCCAGAGCTGGGCGGACGGCCGGGCGTACGGGGGCACGAGGCGGGTGCGGACATCGGCCGCCGGCGCGGCCGGCAGGTAGCCGAACCCCCGCAGGCGGCGCAGCCACACGGGCGGCTCGTGCTCGGGGCCGCGTCCGCCCGGCGGGACGGGCGGGGCCCCCGCGGGGCTGGGCGGCGGCGTCGCGGTACTGGTCACCGGGTCATCGTAGGGAACGCCCCTGTGCGAGCCCCAGTCCCCACGAGCCCCAATGAGAGGATGAGGCGGTGACAGCAGACCAGCCCCGCGCCGACCGATCCCCCTCCTCCGACGGCGTACTCGTCCTCGCCGGGACCCCGATCGGCGACCTCGCCGACGCCCCGCCCCGGCTCGCCGCCGAGCTGGAACGGGCCGACGTGATCGCCGCCGAGGACACCCGGCGGCTGCGCCGGCTCACCCAGGGCCTCGGTGTGCACACCACCGGGCGCGTCCTGTCGTACTTCGAGGGCAACGAGTCCGCCCGCACCCCCGAGCTGGTCGAGGCCCTGGAGGCGGGCCGGCGGGTGCTGCTGGTGACCGACGCCGGGATGCCCTCGGTCTCCGACCCCGGCTACCGGCTGGTCGCCGCCGCCGTCGAGAAGGACATCAGGGTCACGGCCGTGCCCGGGCCCTCCGCCGTCCTCACCGCGCTCGCGCTCTCCGGGCTCCCGGTGGACCGCTTCTGCTTCGAGGGGTTCCTGCCGCGCAAGGCGGGCGAGCGCCTCGGCCGGCTCCGCGAGGTGGAGGGCGAGCGGCGCACGCTCGTCTACTTCGAGGCCCCGCACCGGCTCGACGACACCCTGGCGGCCATGGCCGAGGTGTTCGGCGCTGACCGGCGGGCCGCCGTGTGCCGGGAGCTCACCAAGACGTACGAGGAGGTCAAGCGCGGCGGGCTCGGCGCACTGGCCGCCTGGGCCGCCGAGGGCGTGCGCGGCGAGATCACGGTCGTCGTCGAGGGCGCCCCGGCCGCCGGCCCCGGCGACCTGGACGACGAGGAGCTGGTGCGCAGGGTGCGGGTGCGCGAGGAGGCGGGCGAGCGGCGCAAGGAGGCCATCGCGGCGGTCGCGGCCGAGGCCGGGGTACCCAAGCGCGAGGTCTTCGACGCGGTGGTCGCGGCAAAGAATGCGGCACAAAAGATGCCGTAGATCGGTAAAGGGCTAACCTGAAAAGCAAAGCTCAGACCGCGCACCGGCCGCTTTGAGACATGACTGGCCCAAAGACCGTCCAACACTGGACAGGGCCTGATGCGCTCCCGCCCGAAGAGGCGTCCACTGGCAATGGCACCAGTGGAACAAGAGGAGCTGGCATGAGTGAGATCGCAGACACCCCGGTACCCGTCCCCACCGCCGCAGGTCCTGCCGCCGTTTCCACACCCGACGTGCAGACCGTGCACGAGGCCTACTCCTTCGCGTGCATGAAGTGCGGGTACGGCTGGGAGCAGGCCTACGCGATCGAGCACCACACCGACGGCAAGGGCCAGCCGTTCATCATGTACAAGGTGAACGGCGAGCGGGTGCCCTCCCCGCTGTCCAACCCGACCTGCCTGAACTGTGACGGGCACGTCGTACGGATCATGCGGGCCGGCACGGTCTCCCAGGTGAACGCCACCATCGACCGGCTCTACCACCACCGCATCGCCCCCGGGATCGCCGGACCCGTGCCGGCCGGCGAGAACCCCCCGCGCGCGCCGAGGCAGCGCAGGCCCTCGCACGACTCGCCGGGGCCGGTCGCGGTCAACGAGCCCGGGCGGCGTCCCGGCCTGCTCGCCCGCCTGCTGGGGCTGCTGCGCCGGTCATAAGATCGGCCCATGAGCCCTAGCCCTTCCTCCGCCGCCGCCGCCAAGGACGCCCCGCCCCCGCTGCCCGAACCCCTCCGGGTGGCGGTGGCCGATTCGCACACCCACCTCGACATGCAGTCCGGCACCGTCGAGGAGGGGCTCGCGAAGGCGGCGTCGGTGGGCGTGACCACCGTCGTCCAGGTGGGCTGCGACGTGAAGGGCTCGCGCTGGGCCGCCGAGACGGCGGCGGCCCATCCGAACGTGCACGCGGCGGTGGCCCTCCACCCGAACGAGGCCCCCCGCATCGTCCTCGGCGACCCCGACGGCTGGTCGCGCCAGGGCGCCCGGGCCGGCGGCGGGGAGGGCGCGCTGGACGAGGCGCTCGCCGAGATCGAGGCGCTGGCCGCCCTCGCCCACGTCAAGGCGGTCGGCGAGACCGGACTGGACTACTTCCGCACCGGGCCGGAGGGCATGGCCGCGCAGGAGCGTTCCTTCCGGGCCCACATCGAGATCGCCAAGCGGCAGGGCAAGGCCCTCGTCATCCACGACCGCGACGCCCACGCCGACGTGCTGCGCGTGCTGCGCGAGGAGGGCGCGCCCGAGCGGACCGTCTTCCACTGCTACTCCGGGGACGCCGAGATGGCCCGGGAGTGCGCGGCCGCCGGCTACTACATGTCCTTCGCCGGCACCGTCACCTTCAAGAACGCGACGCCGCTGCGCGAGGCCCTGGCGGTGGCCCCGCTCGAGCTCGTGCTGGTCGAGACCGACGCCCCGTACCTCACGCCGGCGCCCTACCGGGGGCGGCCCAACGCCCCGTACCTCATCCCGCTGACGGTGCGGGCGATGGCGGCGGTGCGCGGCATCGACGAGGACGCGATGGCCACGGCCCTCGCGGCGAACACGGCGCGCGCCTTCGACTACTGACCGCCGCCGCGCGGGTGTGTGGATATGGCCACATAACGACGTAACGACGTAACGACATGACGCCATGGCGATGTGCCGACATTTCGGCATGTCGTGGCGACACCTTCGGTACACCCGTTCGTTCGACACGCTGGGTAGTCGAACGGCTTTGGTGCGTGACGGCCGCTCCCGCTAGGGTGCCGTGCCCGAACCAGCCGGGGCCGGACCAGTGGAGCGAGCGACGTGAGCGATACGCAGGGCAGTCACCGCCGTGTCTCCTGGCCGGAGGCCGAACCGGACATGAGCCTGGGCGCGGGCCCGGACGCCGGCCTCGGCGCGGGAACCGACCCGGGCGCGGGCCCGGACACGGGCCGCGGCGCCCCCGGCCCGGACCCCTTTCCGTGCGCAGCACATTCCAGCCCCGCCGGCGTTTGAGGCGCG
>NZ_JBFBGN010000044.1:0-49583 GCF_040684675.1 Streptomyces sp. NPDC089915
GGGAGATCCCGCCGGGCCGGGCGTCCTCGGGCTCCCCGACGTCCGGGCCGCCCCAGGAGACCCGGACGTCGCGGGGCCCGCCGAACCCTGCCTGGTGCGCGGGATCCGCCTGCCAGCCCCCGTACCCGGGCGGCTCCCGCCCGGCGTCGGGCGCGGGCGCTCCCGAGGGGGCCCCGCCCCAGGGGCCGTCGCCCCGCCAGGCCGTCGCGGCCGCGTGGTCGTCCCGTACCGCCGGACGGGGGTCGGGGAGGGCTTCCGTCGCGGAGGTCTCGTCGAGGAACACCGGCCCCGTCTCGTCCACCCGGGCGGGGGCGGGACGGCTCGTACCCGGGACCCAGGCGGCGCCGTTCCAGTACCGGACGTAGCCGGGGATGGACGGATCGGGGTAGAAGCCCTCGCGGGCCGCGTGCTCGCCGTCACCAGGGGAGGCCGTCAATGTCCCCAACTCCGATCGTGGCTCAAGGCTTGTGCAGGGGAGGACCCAAGGGGAGGACCATAGCCAAGAACCCCCTCCCGACAGGTCCGGTAACGGCAGATTCCAAGCCTTTGAGCGAACCTCACCCCACCCCCGGCCCAGCCTCCGCCCCAACCCCTTGATTTCGGTCATCCGACAGATTCCGGCCAACCTCGAAATCGGTGCCCGAAGTCGCGTCATACCCGGGCACATCGGCGCTCTCTCCGGGTGTGGGGCGGTCCGCGTCCCACGTCCGAGGACGACGCACCGAAGTGAGGCCCCCGTGCACCACCACCCCGTCATCGAGCGCGAGCTCGAACTCAAGCTGGTCCTGTCCCCCGAGCGCAGCATCCGCGTCCCCGCGAAGCTGCTCTACCTCACCGACGACCCCTACGCCGTGCACATCACCTTCCACACCGGCACCAGCGCCCCCGTCAACTGGACCTTCGCCCGCGAGCTGCTCGTCGAGGGCGTGTTCCGCCCCTGCGGCCACGGGGACGTCCGGATCTGGCCCACGAAGATCGACAACACCTCCGTGCTGTGCATGGCGCTCAGCTCCCCCGACGGCGACGCCCTCCTGGAGGCCCCGGCCGGGGCCGTGTCGGCCTGGCTGGAGCGCACCCTGCGCGCGGTCCCGCCCGGGTCCGAGCCGGAGCGGCTCCGCCTGGACGAGGCCCTGGCCGAGCTGCTCACCCCGACCCCGGCCGACGAGCTGTGGCTGCGCGACCCGTGGCCCTCGGACGAGTCCGCGGACGGTGACCTGTGAGGGCCTCCGGCGGGGGACGCCCGGGCGGGACGGGCACCGGCGCGGACGGGCCCGGCACGAGCGGGTCCGGCACGAGCCGGCCCGGCGGGGTCTCAGAACAGCTTGCCGGGGTTCAGCAGCCCGAGCGGGTCGAAGGCCTGCTTGACGGCGCGCTGCAACTCCAGCCCGACCGGCCCGAGTTCGCGGGCGAGCCACTCCTTCTTGAGCACCCCGACCCCGTGCTCCCCGGTGATGGTCCCGCCCAGGGAGAGCCCGAGGGCCATGATGGCGTCGAAGGACTCGCGGGCCCGCCGCGCCTCGTCCTCGTCCGCGGGGTCGAAGCAGACGACCGGGTGGGTGTTGCCGTCGCCGGCGTGCGCGCAGACGCCGATGAGCAGGTCGTGCTTCCGCGCGATGGCGGCCGTGCCCTCCAGCATGTCGGCGAGCCGCGACCGGGGCACGCACACGTCGTCGATCATCGTCGCGGGCCGCAGGGCCTCCAGCGCGGTCAGGGACATCCGCCGGGCCTGGAGCAGCAGGTCCGACTCCGCCTCGTCCTCGGCGGGGACGACGGCGCTCGCCCCGGCGGCCGCGCACAGTTCGCCGACGGCCGCGAGGTCGGCGGGCGCGTCCGGGGTGTCGAAGGCGGCCAGCAGCAGCGCCTCCGTGCTGTCGGGCAGGCCCATCCGGCCGAGGGCGTTGACGGCGCGGACGGTCGTCCGGTCCATCAGCTCCAGCAGCGAGGGCGTCAGGCCCGCCTCCATGACGGCGCACACGGCGGCGCAGGCGGCGGCGACGGACGGGAACTCGGCGGCGAGGGCCAGCTGGCGGGGCGGCGCCGGCCGCAGCGCGAGGACGGCCTCCACCACCACGCCCAGGGTGCCCTCGGAGCCCACGAAGAGCCGGGTCAGGTCATATCCGGCGACCCCCTTGGCGGTCCGCCGCCCGGTGCGCAGGAGCCGTCCGTCGGCCAGCACCACGTCGAGCCCGAGCACGTACTCGGCGGTGACCCCGTACTTGACGCAGCACAGCCCGCCCGAGGCGGTGCCGATGTTGCCGCCGATCGTGCACTGCTCCCAGCTGGAGGGGTCGGGCGGGTAGTACAGGCCCTGTTCGGCGACGGCCCGGGAGAGGACCGCGTTGACCACGCCCGGCTCGACGACGGCGGTCCGGTCGACGGTGGAGACCTCCAGGATCCGGTCCATCTTCACCAGGGAGAGCACGATGCAGCCGTCGGAGGCGTTGGCGGCTCCGGAGAGGCCGGTGCGGGCGCCCTGGGGGACCACGGGGACGCGTAGGGCGGTGGCGGTGCGCATCACGTGCCGCACCTGTTCCACCGTCCGGGGCAGGACGACGACGGCCGGGCTGCCGGCGGGGCAGAAGCCGGCCATGTCGGAGGCGTACGCGGCGGTCACCTGCGGGTCGGTGAGGAGCGCCTCGGGCGGCAGGCCCTCGCGCAGCCGTGCGAGGAGACCGGGGGGCGGGGAGGCGTGGTCGTCGTCCATGGGGCCAGAGTGGCAGCCGGGGCCATCGGTGTGAACACGGCTGCGGCGGGCTTCGGACACCCGGGCGGCCTCTTCATATTGACGCACAGTGAGCGCATGGACGGTTTCGACGAGCATTCCCCGCAGCCCGCGCCGCCCGTGACCTTCACCGGCCGCAAGACGGTGGTGGCGGCCGCGGTGACGGTGGTGCTGATCGCCGCGACCCTGCTGATCCGCCCCGCCCGCACGGGCGACGACGCCCGCCCGCCGGGGCCGAGCGAACGGGCCGCGTCGGCGGTGGGCATGGGCGCCCCGGCGGCGGCGGTGGACCTGACGGCGCTGGTGGCGGACCGGGAGAAGTGGCTCGCCGGGCATCCCGACGACGACGCTTCGTGGGCGGTGCTGGGCTCGGCCTACCTGGAACAGGCCCGGCGGACGGCCGATTCCGGCTGGTTCCCGAAGGCGGAGCGGGCCCTGAAGCGGTCGCTGGAGGTCCGGCCGGCGGAGAAGGGCAACTTCGACGCGATGACGGGCATGGGCGCGCTGGCCGGCGCCCGGGGGGACTTCGTGACGGCCCGCAAGTGGGGTGAGCTGGTACGGGCGCAGGCGCCGCGGCGTTGGACGGCGTACCCGGTCCTCGTGGACGCGTACACGGGCCTGGGCGACTACAAGGGCGCGCAGCGGGCGCTGGAGCAGCTCCAGGAGCTGCGGCCGGGCCTGGCCGGGGACCTGAGGGCGGCCCGGGTGTACCGGGACCGGGGCTGGCGCGAGGACGCGGTGGTGGCGCTGGAGGCGGCGGGGGGTTCGGCGAAGTCCCCGGCGGAGAAGGCGTACGTGCTGTTCCGGCTCGGGGAGCTGGCCTGGGAGCGGGGCGACCCGGCCGAGGCGCTGCGCCAGTACGAGGCCGCGCAGCGCACGGACCCGGCGCAGGCGGAGGCCCTGGGCGGCCGGGCGCGGGCGCTGGCGGCGCTGGGGCGGAGCGGGGAGGCGGTGCGCGACTACCGGCTGGCGCTGGGGCGTACGCCGCTGCCGGGGCTGGCGCTGGAGCTGGGCGAGCTGCTGGACTCGCTGGGGCGTCCGCAGGAGGCGCGGGCGCAGTACGAGGCGGTGTCGGTGCTGGCGGCGCGCGGTGCGGCGGACGGGGTCGACCAGGAGGTGGTGCTGGGCCTGTTCGAGGCGGACCACGGCGATCCGGCGGCGGCGGTGCGCCGCCTGTCGGCGGAGTGGGAGCGGCACAAGAGCGTGCAGGTGGCCGACGCGCTGGGGTGGGCGCTGCACCGGGGCGGTGAGGACGCGGCGGCGCTGGAGTACGCGAAGAAGGCGACGGAACCGGGGCTGCGGAGCGCGGAGTTCGCGTACCACCGGGCGGTGATCGAGCAGGGGCTCGGGGACGAGGCGGCGGCGCGGCGGCACCTTCAGGAGGTCGAGCGGACGAACCCGGTGTTCTCGCCGGTCCGCGGCCCGCTGGCGAAGGAGGCCCTGGCCACGGTCGGGCAGCCGGCGCCCGGGGGGCCGGAGAACATGCAGCCGCGCACGCCGTGGGTGGCCCCGGAGATGCCGAAGCCCCGCCCCAAGCCGAAGCCGAAGCCTTCGGCGCAGCCCGTGAAGCCGAAGCCGAGCCCCTCGGCCACCTGAGCCCCGGGACGGCGTCGAGCGCCGGCCGGGCCGTGAAGGGCCCGGCCGGCGCTCGGCGCACGGGGGTGCGGGGGCGGAGCCCCGGGGAGGCTAGAGGTTGCCGCGGATGTCCTGCTCGCGCTCGATCGCCTCGAACAGCGCCTTGAAGTTGCCCTTGCCGAAGCCCATCGACCCGTGCCGCTCGATGATCTCGAAGAACACCGTCGGACGGTCCTGGACGGGCTTGGTGAAGATCTGCAGCAGGTAGCCGTCCTCGTCGCGGTCCGCGAGGATCTTCAGCTCGCGCAGCTCGTCGATCGGCACGCGCGTGTCGCCGACCCACTCGCCGAGCGTGTCGTAGTAGGTGTCCGGCACGGACAGGAACTCCACGCCCGCCGCGCGCATGGTGCGCACGGTCGAGACGATGTCGTTCGAGGCGAGCGCGATGTGCTGGACGCCCGGCCCGTTGTAGAACTCCAGGTACTCGTCGATCTGCGACTTCTTCTTCGCGATCGCGGGCTCGTTGATCGGGAACTTCACCTTCTTGGTGCCGTCCGCGACCACCTTCGACATCAGCGCCGAGTACTCGGTCGCGATGTCGTCGCCCACGAACTCCTTCATGTTCGTGAAGCCCATGACCTTGTTGTAGAACGAGACCCACTCGTTCATGCGGCCGAGCTCGACGTTGCCGACGCAGTGGTCGATCGCCTGGAAGGTGCGCTTGTCCGGCGCCGCGACCAGCGGCTCGCGCGCCACGTAGCCCGGCAGGTAGGGGCCGGTGTAGTCGACGCGCTCGACGAGGGTGTGGCGGGTCTGGCCGTAGGTGGCGATCGCGGCCAGCACGACCGTGCCGTGCTCGTCCTTGGCCTCGTACGGCTCGTCGAGGCCGCGCGCGCCCTGCTCGACCGCGTACGCGTAGGCGGCGCGCACGTCCGGGACCTCGATGGCGAGGTCGACGACGCCGTCGCCGTGCTCGGCGACGTGCTCGGCGAGGAAGCGGCCGTGGTCCGTGGTCGCCTTGATGACCGAGGTCAGGACGAACCGCGCGGAGCCGTTGGTCAGGACGTAGCTGGCGGTCTCCCGGCTGCCGGTCTCCGGTCCGGAGTAGGCGACGAGCTTCATGCCGAAGGCGGTGGAGTAGTAGTGCGCGGCCTGCTTGGCGTTGCCCACGGCGAAGACGACCGCGTCCATGCCCTTTACCGGGAAGGGGTCGGCCTCACGCGCGGTCTGCGGGGTGGTGTCCAGGGTCTCAGTCATGTGCGCAGCGTCCCGCCGTTCCACAAGCTGCGCAATAGTTTCCATTTCCGCTGTACATATTGCCCAGCCAGGTTCGAGGATGACTGAGAGATCTGTGCAGTATGACCAGCCGATCGAGGGAAGGTTTCCATGGCTATCGACGAACTCGACGGACGCTTGATCGTGCTGCTGGCGCGCGAGCCCCGGATCGGGGTGCTGGAGGCCTCGCGCCGGCTCGGGGTGGCGCGCGGCACGGTGCAGGCCCGTCTGGACCGGCTCCAGTCGAACGGGGTCATCCGCGGTTTCGGCCCGCAGGTGGACCCGACGGCCCTGGGCTACCCGGTGACGGCCTTCGCCACGCTGGAGATCAAGCAGGGCCAGGGCGCGGACGTACGGGCCCACCTGGCCGGGGTGCCGGAGGTGCTGGAGCTGCACACCACGACCGGGCACGGGGACATGCTGTGCCGGCTGGTGGCGCGGTCCAACGCCGACCTCCAGCGGGTCATCGACCGGGTGGTCGGCTTCGAGGGGATCGTCCGGGCCTCGACGGCGATCGTCATGGAAAATCCGGTACCGCTGCGGATCATCCCGCTGGTGGAACAGGCGGCCGAGGACCACTGACCGCCATCCAAAGAAAGGCTTGCAAAGAAACCCTTGCATAGAACTCTTTGCAAGCCTACGGTTGAGCCATGCCCGAGAAGAACACCGAAACCCCGCAGCCGGAGCCGGAGCAGCCGGCCGGTCCGCAGCAGCCCGCGGTCCGCACCCTGGACGCCCGCTCCCTGCGCGGCCTCGCCCACCCCCTGCGCATCCGCATGCTGGCCGCCCTGCGCCACGAGGGACCCGCCACCGCGTCCCGGCTGGCCGAGCAGCTCGGCGAGTCCAGCGGCGCCACCAGCTACCACCTGCGCCAGCTCGCCGCCCACGGCTTCGTCGAGGACGCGCCGGGGCACGGCAAGGGCCGCGAGCGCTGGTGGCGGGCGGTCCACCAGGGCACGGCCTTCGACGAGACCCTGATGTACGACGAGAGCGACCCGGAGACGCGCGGCGCCGCCGACGCCTTCCTGCACGAGATCGCCACCATCCACACCCAGGAGCTCAACACCTGGCTCGGCGACTCGCACAACTGGCCGCGGGAATGGCGGGCTTCGACGGACATGAGCGACTTCACGCTCCGCCTGACGCCCGCCCAGGCCACCGAACTGATCCACAAGGTGCACGACCTGGTGAACGGCTACCGCGACCTGCCGCAGGCCGAGGACACGGAGACGGTCCGCTTCCACACGCACGCCTTCCCGCGCCGCGGCCACGCGTAGCCCCGCCGCCCCGCCCCTCCCCCTCACCACCCCCACCCGCTCCGAAGGAGTCCTGCCATGCACGCCTTCACGCACACCCGGATACACGCCGCCCGCACCGCCGAACTCGCCGCCGACGCCGCCGCCGAGCGCCTCGCCCGTGAGGCCGCCGACGCCGCCGCGCCCGCGTCCGCCGCCCTGCGCGAGCGGCTCGGCGAGGCCCTGGTCGCCGCCGGGACCCGGCTGATGCGCCCCGGGCACCCGCACGCCCGCGTCCAGCGGCACGCCGTATGAGCCGGCGCCCGTTCGTGGCCGTCCTGGCCGCCAACACCATCTCCATCGCGGGCAGTTCACTCACCCTGATCGGCGTCCCGTGGTTCGTGCTCCAGACCACGGGCAGCGCCGGACGGGCCGGGATCGTCGCCTTCTGCGCCACCCTGCCCATCGTCGTCGCGGCCCTCGTCGGCGGCCCGGTCATCGACCGGATCGGCCGCCGCCGCGTCTCCGCCGCCTCCGACCTGGTCTGCGCCGTCTCGGTCGGCGCGATCCCGCTGCTGCACTACGCGGGACTGCTGGAGTTCTGGATGCTGTGCGCGCTGATGGCCGTCGGCGGCCTCGTGCACACCCCGGGCCTGACCGCCCGCTCCGTACTGCTGCCCAGCCTCGCCGAGCACGCGGGCACCACCGTCCCCCGCGCGGCGAGCCTGTACGACGCCGTCTCGCGCGGGGCCCGGATGATCGGGGCCGCCGTGGCCGGCCTGCTGATCGCGGTCCTCGGCGCGGAGACCGTCCTGCTGATGGACGCCGCCACCTTCGCGGCGTCGGCACTGCTGGTCTCCGTCTTCGTACGCGGCCTGGCCGCCGCCGAACCCCAACGCAGCGCCGAGAAGGCCTCGTTCGCCTCCTACCGCGCCGAACTCGCCGAGGGCTGGCGGTTCCTGACCCGCTCGCGCCTCCTGCTGGGCATCACCCTCATGGTGATGATGACCAACGGCCTGGACCAGGGCTGGTCCTCCGTCCTCCTGCCGGTCCACGGCCGCGAGGACCTCGGCGGGGCCACCGCCCTCGGTCTGATGATCTCCCTGTTCGGCGGCTTCGCCCTGCTCGGCGCCCTCCTGTACGGGGCGTGGGGCGACCGCTTCCCGCGCCGCGCGGTGTTCGCGGGCGCCTTCCTGGCCTCGGGCGCCACCCGCTACGCGGTCGCGGCCGTCACCGACACCCCGCTCCCCCTGGCCGTGACGATGGCCCTGGCCGGCCTGGGCGCGGGCATGCTGAACCCGATCCTGACGACGGTGATCTTCGAGCGGGTGCCCGAGGAGCTGCGCAGCCGGGTCTCCGGCGTGACCACGGCCGGCTGCGAGCTGGTCATGCCGATGGGCGGTCTCGCGGCGGGCCTCCTGGTCGACGGCTTCGGCGTCCGCCGGGCCCTGCTCGCCTTCGGCGGCGCCTACCTCCTGACCACCCTGACCCCGCTGCTCTTCCCCGCCTGGCGCGGCCTGGACGAGAGGCCCGCACCCCCGGTCAGCAGGACGGAACGTCCGCTCCCCGGTTCAGCCCCCGCAGCGCGTTCACCGCATCCGTCAGCGAAGTGACGGGAATCAGCTGGAGCCCCGCCGGCAGCTCGGACTTCGCGTCGGAGCACTCGGCCTTCGGCACGAGGAACACGGTGGCCCCGTCCCGCCGCGCGGCCTGCGTCTTGAGCCCGACCCCGCCGACCGCGCCGACCGTTCCGTCGGCACTGATGGTCCCCGTGCCGGCGATGCTGCGGCCGCCCGTGAGGTCGCCGCCGCTGCCGTCCCCGTCGATCTTGTCGACGATGCCGAGGGTGAAGAGCAGGCCGGCGCTCGGGCCGCCGACGTCGGCGAGGTTGAGGTCGACCTTGACCGACTTGGGGTCCTTGTGGAGGAAGCCGAGCGCGGCGGCCGCGGCGGCCGACTGCGACTGGTTCATCTCCTCCAGGTTGTGCTGCTCGATCTCCTTGTCGCTTCCGCCCGAGGGGTAGACCGCCTCCCTGGGCATGACCGCCTCGTCCGTCCTGAACCAGTGGTCGACGAGCTCGTGCAGCCGCATCGTCGAGGAGGGTCCGGTGGCCCGGATGGTGGTCATCCGCAGCTGGCCCCTGGTGTCCCGGACGGGGGTGCCGGTGACGGTGATCACGGGCTTGCCCTGGTCGGAGCCCAGCACGTCGGCCGTGGGCCCCGGGACGGCCACCACGAAGGGCAGCGGTGCGAGGGCCGCGACGGCGAACAGCGCGAGGACGGGCGCGGCGCAGACGGCCAGGGCGGTGGGACGCGGCAGACGTGTGAGGCGAGAGAGCACCCGGTCAATCTACCGACCCGCACCGCCCGCACCGCGCCGCACACAGCCCAGCGCGGCCGCGCACGCCGGACGGAGCCCCGGCGCGGAGCCCCGGCGCGGGGCGCCGGGGCACCGGGGCGGGGCAGGGCGGGGCGGTCTCCGTCAGCGGAGGGCGTCGGCGACCTCGCGGGCCGCGTCGACCACGCGGGGCCCGACCCGCTCCGGCACGGCGTCGGCGAGCATGACCACGCCGACGCTGCCCTCCAGGCCGGTGATGCCGACCAGGGGCGCGGCGGCGCCGCTGGCGCCCGCCTCCAGTTCGCCGTGGGTGAGCGTGTAGCCGGGCTCGATCAGCGAGCCCTGACGGGCCGCCAGGATGGCCCGGCCGGCCGCGCCGCGGTCCAGCGGGTGGCGGAAGCCGGCCCGGTAGGCGACGTGGTAGTCGGTCCAGGTGGGCTCCACCACGGCCACGGCGAGCGCCTCCGTGCCGTCGACGAGGGTCAGGTGCGCGGTGGCCCCTATGTCCTCGGCGAGGGAACGCAGGGCGGGCAGGGCGGCCTCGCGCACCAGCGGGTGGACCTGCCGGCCCAGCCGCAGCACGCCGAGGCCCACGCGGGCGCGGCCGCCGAGGTCACGGCGGACCAGGGCGTGCTGCTCCAGGGTGGCCAGCAGGCGGTAGACCACGGTGCGGTTGACGCCGAGCCGGTTGGAGAGCTCGGTCACGGTCAGCCCGTGGTCGGTGTCCGCGAGGAGCTTGAGGACTCTGAGCCCTCGGTCGAGAGTCTGGGAGGTTTCCGCAGTCACGAACGCCTCTCCCTCTGTGTCGTCGGTGGACGGCGGTGACTCTCATGGGGTCAGCGCTGCCGGTCCCTCGGCGACGCACGGAGAGGCCGCCGGTAGCGGCCATGGCACCGGCTGCGCTCCCGCGGCGGCGCTGCCACGGGGCGTTCATTGCGGGGACAGTAGCGAGCGGGTCCGCTCAGCGGAAGACCTCGTCCAGAATCCGGTCGCCTCCTGCCGGTTTCGGCCCTTTTCGCCGCCCGACTGTATCGATTCGTAATGTCCCTCGACCGAAAATCGGTTTACACGCCTACTACTCTGATCGTGTTCAAAAAGATGTTGGGGAGGGTCGGGGCGACACGCGCTCCGAACACATAAGGGGAGAGAAGCACCAAGTGAACCTGAAGCGCATGGCCGTCGTGGCCGCAGCCGCCGTGGTGGGTCCGACGGTCCTCATGGCCACGCCCGCGATGGCCGACGAGGTCCAGAACCCGGCCGTCACCACCCCGGACGCGGCCCCCAAGGGCGACTCCGCCGCCGCGGAGACCCCGGCCGCCCCGGCCGCGGACACCGCGAAGCCGGCCGTCGAGACCCCGGCCCCGGCCAAGGACGCCAAGCCCGCCGCCGAGAAGCCCGCCCCGGCTCCGGCCAAGCCGGCCCCGGCCCCCGTCGACGAGGACGAGAACTACAAGGCCACCGGCCCGGTCCTGGGTCTGGGCGGCGTCCCGGGCTCCTTCAAGGCCGGCGGCGACTGGACGAACATCACCGTCAAGGTCGACAACTCCAAGGGCAAGGCGCAGGAGAGCTACGTGCTCGTCCTGGCCGTCGCCGACGAGGCCAACAAGCTCAGCGCCAAGGACGTCCACGTCCAGCTCTACTACCAGGGCGGCTGGCACGACGTCGAGGTCATCAGCGACGGGGGCACCCCGGTCGCCCTCCTGACCGACGACGTCGAGATCCCGGTCAAGTCCCTGAGCCTCCAGGTCCGCGTCAAGTTCAACGCGGGCGCGCCGAAGGGCGACATCGCCATCGCGGTGGCCGGCGGCAGCAACGTCGACGAGGGCGTCTACTCCGACACCGCCTGGGCCGAGTCGAAGATCGTCTCCGGCAGCACCAACGGCGGTGGCAACACCGGCGGCAACACGGGCGGCAACACCGGTGGTAACACCGGCGGCCACGACAACGGTGGCGGCAACACCGGTGGCGGCAACGACACCAAGCCGAACGGCGGCGGCACCACCACGCCGATCGTCGACCACAACACCGGCAGCGGCACGGGCACCGGCACCAACACCGGCGGCGAGCTCGCCGAGACCGGTGCGGACGCCGCCACCAGCTGGGCGCTCGGCGCCGGCGGCGTGGCCCTGGCCATGGGTGCGGCCCTGGTCGCCGGCACCGGCCGTCGTCGCCGCGTCACCAGCTGACCCGGCTCCACGCCTGACGGCGACGGGGTCCGTGCGCACCGCGCACGGACCCCGTTCCCGTATCCACACCTACGCCGACGGGCTCACCGCATCCGGGTGGCCCACTCCTGCACCTTCTTGATCCGCTCCTTCAGCTGCCCCGCCGTCGCCTCCGCGCTCGGCGGCCCGCCGCACACCCGGCGCAGCTCGGTGTGGATCACCCCGTGCGGCTTGCCGCTCTGGTGGACGTACGCGCCCACCATCGTGTTCAGCGACTTGCGCAGCTCCAGCAGCTCCTTGTGCGAAACCACCGGACGCCGCTCGGCCGGCAGCTCCAGCAGGTCGGCCTCCGAGTCGGGCTTGCGGCGGCTGTGCGCGATCTGCCGCGACTGCCGCTTCTGCAGCAGCAGCTGCACCTGGTCCGGCTCCAGCAGCCCCGGGATGCCGAGGTAGTCCTGCTCCTCCTCGCTGCCGGGGTGGGCCTGCATGCCGAACTCGGCCCCGTCGTACAGCACCCGGTCGAAGACCGCGTCGGACTCCAGCGCCTCGAAGGACATCTGCTCGTCCTCGCCGGTGTCCTCGTCCTCCTGCCGGTTCGCCTCCTCCATCTCCTTCTCGGACTGGGCGTACGGGTCCTCGTCCTCGCCCGCCTTCTTCGGCCGGTCGAGGACGTGGTCGCGCTCGACCTCCATCTCGCTGGCGAAGCCGAGCAGGTAGGGAATGGTCGGAAGGAACACGGACGCCGTCTCGCCGCGCCTGCGCGATCGCACGAAGCGGCCGACGGCCTGCGCGAAGAAGAGCGGGGTCGAGATGGTCGTCGCGTACACGCCCACCGCGAGGCGGGGGACGTCGACGCCCTCGGACACCATGCGGACCGCGACCATCCAGCGGTCGTCGTTCGCGCTGAAGGTGTCGATGTTCTTCGACGCGCCGGTGTCGTCGGAGAGCACGACGGTCGGCTTGGTCCCGGTGATCTCCCGGATCAGCTTCGCGTACGCGCGCGCCGCGTCCTGATCGGCGGCGATGACGAGCCCGCCCGCGTCCGGGATGCCCTTGCGGACCTCCGTGAGCCGCTGGTCGGCGGCGCGCAGCACGTTCGGCATCCAGTCGCCTCGCGGGTCCAGCGCCGTGCGCCAGGCCTGCGAGATGGCGTCCTTGGTCATCGGCTCGCCGAGGCGGGCCTCGATCTCGTCGCCGGCCTTGGTGCGCCAGCGCATGTTGCCGCTGTAGGACAGGAAGATCACGGGCCGGACGACGCCGTCGCCCAGCGCGTTGCCGTAGCCGTACGTGTAGTCGGCGGAGGAGCGGCGGATGCCGTCGTTGCCCTCCTCGTACGTCACGAAGGGGATCGGGTTGGTGTCGGAGCGGAACGGGGTTCCGGTCAGCGCGAGGCGGCGGGTCGCCGGGTCGAAGGCCTCCAGGCAGGCCTCGCCCCAGGACTTCGAGTCGCCCGCGTGGTGGATCTCGTCCAGGATCACCAGGGTCTTGCGCTGCTCGCAGCGGTTGCGGTGCAGCATGGGCCGCACGCCGACGCCGGCGTAGGTGACGGCGACGCCGTGGTAGTCCTTGCTGAGCGGCCCGGCCGAGTACTCGGGGTCGAGCCGGATGCCTATGCGGGCGGCGGCTTCCGCCCACTGCTTCTTCAGGTGCTCGGTCGGCGCGACCACGGTCACCTGCTGCACCACGTGGTGGTGCAGCAGCCAGGAGGCCATGGTCAGCGCGAAGGTGGTCTTGCCGGCGCCGGGGGTGGCGACGGCGAGGAAGTCACGGGGCTGGGTCTGGATGTACTTGTCCAGCGCCCCCTGCTGCCAGGCACGCAGCTTGCTGGCGGTACCCCACGGCGCGCGGCCGGGGAAGGCGGGTGAGAGGTGGTGGGAGGCGGTAGTAGTCACGGTCTCCGGTTCGGGCTCTCGGTGGCGGTCGCACTGCGTTCAGGACGACCGGACGGACAACCGGGCCACCTTACCCGCGCCGCACCGTCCCCCGCGGAGGGACAGGCCCGTGACCTCGGCCGGTGCGGCGAGCGTCACACCGCGACCAACTCCCGCGACCCGTCGGCGATCTTCACCGCCCGGGACCCGGTCCGGGGCGGTGGGACGGGTGCCGTCCGGGACGGTGGCGGCCCCTCACACGGAGTGACACTCCCCTCTCTTTATTTCTTTTCCTTTGGTCAATCGATCGCTGCCGCCGCTGCCGGGCGCTCCTGCAGCCGGGTCGCCACCCACGCCCCCACCAGGGCCACGCAGGCCATCATCAGGAAGACCGCGAGGAAGGCGGCGGGGTGCGAGGCGCCGCCCTCCGCGTCCACCACGTGCCCGGCCCCCACCGCGCCCCCGCCCAGCGCGGCGAACGCCGCTCCACCGGCGGCCAGCAGCACCACGTTCGCCAGCGCGTCGGAAATCTGGAGCGAGGCGGAATTCGCCCCGGCCTCCTCCGGCGCCGACAGCCGCATCAGCAGCACGCTCGCCGAGCCGACCACCAGCCCCATGCCGAGCGAGCCCACGGCCCACGCCAGGGCCAGCGTCCACACCGGTACCGACTCGATCAGCACCGCCGGGGCCGCGAGGATCGCGAGCGCCACCATCACCATCCCGGCCGCCATCAGCCGCTCCCGGTACGGCGCCGTCCGCCCCTGGGACTGCACCCACGAGCCCACCGCCCACGTCACCCCGCCGAGCGCCAGCGAGAACCCGGCCAGGGTCGGGCTGAGCCCGCGCTGGGTGACCAGCATCAGCGGCACGAAGCTCTCCGCCCCGATGTAGGCCCCGCCCGCCAGCCCGCGCAGCAGCACCACGGCCGGCAGCCCGCGCCGCGCCCGGTACGTCCCGCGCGGCAGCAGCCCGAGCACCGCCGGCACCAGCAGCGCCGCGCCGACGGCCCCGGGCAGCAGCGACACCCACCGCAGGTCCTGGGCGGCGTACTGGAGCAGCCCGGCCCCGACCGAGATCCCGAGCGCCAGCCGGATCCGCCGCCGGTCGAACGCCGTGGGCGCCGCCCCGCCGGTGTCCACCGGCCCGGAGGCGGTCCGGCGGATCGCCGGCAGCGCCACCAGCAGCGGCACGACCACCAGCACCGGGATCCCGAGGAACACCCAGCGCCAGCCGAGGTACTCGGTGACCGTCCCGGCGGCCAGCGGCCCGACGATCGACGGCACCACCCAGGCCGCGGCGAAGGCCGCCATGATCGCGGGCCGCAGCCGCTCCTCGTAGGCCCGGCTGACGACGACGTACAGCGCGACGATCACCAGCCCGCCCCCGAGCCCCTGCAGGGCCCGCCCGAGCACGAACATCCCCATGACACCGGCGGTCCCGGAGCACACCAGCCCGGCGGCGAAGGCCCCGATCCCCACGGTCAGCGGCCGCAACGGCCCCTGCCGGTCGGCCCACTGGCCGGAGAGGACCATGCCGAAGAGGCTGGTGGTGAAGTAGGCGGAGAACCCGAAGGCGTAGAGCCCGATCCCGTCCAGCTCACGCGCGGCGACGGGCATGGCGGTCCCGACGGCGGTGGCCTCGAAGGCCATCAGGAAGATCACGGAAATGATCCCGACGCTCAGCGCCCGGTAGACCGGCCCGAGAATGCCGCCCTGCGGTGGGGCCGGGTCGGCGGAGGTCTCTGATATCCGGGGTTCAAGGGCGCTCATCGCCCCAGAGTAAGGTGCACGGCCTGGATTCGCCCCTGTCAATTGGTCGCATTCCGCTTACTCCGCACGACCTAGGTCCGAGGCCCGACCGCCACCCTGTGTAAACGCCGCATGGCAGTCACATTGCATCCCCACCGACCGCCTTCCCCAGCACTCCCGGCCCCCGTACGTTCTTCCTCAGCAAGGCCGTGTGCCCGAGTGGTTGAGGGACTCGCCTGCAAAGCGAGTTACGCCGGTTCGATTCCGGTCACGGCCTCCAGCTGGTCTGACCAGCCAGAACGACAGGGCGGCACCCTTCCCAGGGCGCCGCCCTGTCGTTCCGCCGTCTCAGTTGCCGTCTCAGTTGCGGCGTGGGACGGAATCATTGCCCTGCAACGATTCACTCACGGCATCAATCAGGTCGCTGTGTGCCCGTGCGAGGGAGTGCGTCTGCTGCTCCCCGCGCACCCGCCATCCCGCCCTCGTCTCGTCCGTCGCGGTCATGATGCCGTCGCACCACTCCTCAACTCCTTCGTGGTACTGCTCGATCGACTGCCAGAGCTCACGTGCCGCCTGATGCACCGGGGCGGGACCAAGGAGCCGGAGGGGGAAATAAGCCCTCCGAATCTCGTTCACGCTCGTCCTGTAGGCGTTCCAGATATCGGGGGACGCCTCAATCTCCAGGTCAAACATGCGCATGACGCTGGATGCGGCAATGGTGAACCTGTCGTACGCCTCCAGCATGAGGACCGCCACACGTTTCCTCTCATCCCGTAACCAGTGGTCGTGTTGAGCACGCCCCTGGGTCCGTGCCTGTTCTATCGTCGCGCGCGCCGTAGTCTCCGCCCCCATACGAGCCCCACGGACCGCAGCCAGTCCGCCCATGGCTGCGCCGCCAAGCGCCCCGACCAGCCCGACGCCCGCCGTCACTATCGCCACAAGTCCTTCGTCCATGAGGGCAGGATGGCGCGGCTGGAGGTCGGAAGAAGCGAGTTTCGGCAGGATCGGCCGCACCGCTCACGCCGCAACGCTGCGGACCCACAGCTGTCCTAACCGGCTGGCACAAGCTTCCCAGCAGCTCCGTCATCATCGTCGCCATCAGACCGGCCCGTCTCGGCCTTCCAGATCAGAGCGTCCACCTGCCGCGCGATATCCGTCCGAAACGCCGGCCAGGACGGGCAAGCCCGCAAGGCGAGTTACGCCGGTTGGATTCCGGTCACGGCCTCCAGGAGGGGGCGAGGGCCCGCCGGGAGACACACCCGGCGGGCCCTCGGCTTCTCACCCCGCCGGCAGATCCTCGGCCCGCGCGGGCAGCCCGCCGTCGTCGACGCACCGGAGCTCTTTGGCGACTGCCAGGGCGGCGGAGTGGGTGGCGGTGAGGTAGTCGGGGCGGAGGGTTGGGTCGCCTTTGCTGGCCTGCCAGCGGTCCTGGAACAGGAGCCTGATGCGCAGGGGGATGTCCTGCGTGGAGCCGACTCGGGGGCTTACACAGTCGTACTCGAGGTAGACGATCTTCCTCTCGCGAGTGGAGACCCGCACGCCTCGGTCGTTTCCGCTGAGGAAATCGTCACGCTTGCTGGACGCGGTGAACCGCACCATTGCCGTGGGGACGTGACCCCCGCCATCAGACCCAGAGATCTCGCAGGTCGACTGAGGCATCTGGCGAATCCGGTTGCCAGACCTGTACGCGTTCTCCATCGCTTGCGACACCGTGCGGACATCCGGGTCTCTTGTGTCATCCATGATCCGGAACTTGGTGGACTCCAGAACGCGCTCCAGCGCCTTCCCACCTTCTGCCGCAAACAGACCGGCACAGACACGATCTACCGAGACCCTGTGCACGGTGGGTACCTGAGTCGGCCGTTGCTGCCCTCTACTGGAGCAGCCCACAACACCCAAGGCGATCAGCAGGAAGGTGGCCGCCGTACCCACTAGAGGCCGTCTTACCCCGCCTCGGCTCACGAGACGGCCTTCGTCTGGGCTTCATGGCCCTGTTGCTGCGCGATGGAGTTCCCCGTCCAGTAACCGATGCGCATCGCCTCAGCGAAATCATTGCCGAAGTCACTGTTGGGATCCACGGAATGACGCTTCATGAATTCCCTCATGGGTGCTTCCGCACTGTGTTCCCCAGCCTGGAACATCGCCTTGTTCCTGTCGTGCGTCGCACCGTCGATCTTGTCCTTGTGCTCCTCCTTGGCCGCGTCCGACCACTCACCGATGACCTGACCTGCGGCCTGCTCTACGAGGCCGGTACCGGTGTCCACGGCCAGGGGGACGACAACAGCCGCCGCGCCAGCGGCCGCGGCCGTGGTCGGCAGGAAGGCCACGCCGGCCGCGATGGCGGCGGTGGTGCCGAACTCCACCCAGGCAGAGCTCTGCTCATGGGCCTTCTCGTACTCCTCGTGCCGCTTCTCACCAACGCCCCTGACCTGTTCCGCCCGGGACTCGTCGAGAATGCCCTGCACCTCGGCACTGGTACGGACCGCGGCCCGAGCCCGGCCCTCGTCGATCGCGCCATCGTGGGTCGTCTCGCTCTCCAGCACGCTCGTGGCATAGACGCGTTCAGCGGTGGAGACGGTGGCGTAGGCATCGGGATGCTGCCCCAACGCAGCGAGTAGGTCACGCGCCTCCTCGCGTTCGAACTTCGCATGCGCTTGCATGTTGCCGTCTCTCGACGCGAAGACACTCTGCTCACCGTTGCCGTCGAGCGCCTGGTTGAGGTCATCGATGTACCCGGCGCTCATGCGTCCGAGGCTGTCCGCAAGCACCTCCTGGCTCATAAGCAGACCGGGGTCACCCCCGTACTTCGATGCGACTGCCGTCATGACAGCCGCCCCCGCCTCGGTCCGGTGCAGCTCCGGCCGAGGGTCATCCCAGGCGTGCCCCAAAGTCGCCGCTTCCAAGGCGTGCCCCAGCGCATCGGGCATGTACTTCTCGGCCTTGTTCAGGTCGTCCGGGTTCATGCCCTCCATGTCGATCGTCGAGTGGTAGCTCTCGCTTGCGAAGAAGTCGAGGTAGCTGGAGACGGGCCTGCCCTTGACGTCCCTGCCCAGGTTGGCGACACCGGCATTCACCGTGCCGTCCACGTTGTACGACGGAAGCGGTTCGCGCTTCGGGTCGAAGAACTGCGCCGACGCCTCCGGGCTGTGCCCCAGGGCCTCCAGGAAGCTGACCACCGGGTCGTAGCCCGCCCCGTTGATCCCGGAGGGGTTCAGCATGTTCTTGCCGTAGCCGTTGAGCTGGCGGGAGCCGCCGAAGAAGTCCGGGTCCTTCGCGTGGATCTGCGTCGCGTGCTCGGCGATCGGGACCAGGAACTTCGGGTCGTAGTTCCCGTACCGCATGATCCCGCCGAGCAGCTGGTACCCGTACGGCGGGTTCTGGTCGTTGCGGGCGAGGGGGATGGGCTGGGTGCCGAGCCTGCGCAGCTCCTGCGCGTAGCTGTCCGGAAGGTGCGGCTCGTTGCCCGAGCCGGTGGCGGTGGCCAGGTTGAGGCCCAGGTTCCGCTGGAGGTCCCGGACGTCCTTCAGCCGCTGCTCGTCGAGCTTCCCGTACTCGTAAGTGTCGGTCGCCATGGTGCCGAAGAACTCGAGCGCGCCCCTGGGACCGAGGTTCCCGTAGAAGGCGGTGGCGAACTCGGGGACCTTCGCGTTGTCGGCCAGCAGCTCGTTGAGCTCGGCGAGCTCGGTGTGGGAGAGGCCGCGCCCCTTGCGGGCGAGGTCGGTCGCGCGGCCGGCCTGTTCGGCGGTGAGGCCGGCGTACTTCGGGGCGGTGAAGTCGTGGTCCTGGGAGACGTTCGCGTCGAGGAGGCGGGCCAGGGAACGGTCGGCGTCCTCGCAGGCGTCGACGGCCGCGTCCACCTTCGCCTGCCACAGGGGGCGGTTGACGCGTAGGGACTCCTGGTAATCGGGGTCGTGGCGGGCCGCCTCGCGGTCCGCCTCGGTGGGCAGCGGCAACGGCTCGACCCTCCCCTTGGCGTCCACCCGGAACCCGGCCGCGGGGGCCTCCTCCTCGGCGATCCTCCGCAGCCGCTCGCGGGAGGCCCTGAAGGTGTCGTGGCCCTGGGAGAGGGCCCGGTGGACACCCTTGGCCTCCTGGGCGGCGTCCCCGAACTCCTTGGCGGTCTTGTCGACGAACGGACGCGCCACGCCCGCCGTGACCCCGCTCCATTCGGCCCGGTCGGACTTGGCCTTCATGCCGGTGCGGGCCGTCTCGGCCAGGTCGTCGAGCTTGGCGGCCAGGGCCTGCCAGTCGCGGACGGCGGTGGCGAGCTTGTCGACGGGGGCGTTGAGGACGTTCTCGTAGGTCACCACGGCCGTGCGCCCTTCCCTACCGGAGGTACTCGTCGATCTTGGAGGAGGTGAACTCGGCGTAGAGCCGCTGCTCTTCCTTGGCGTGGGAGGAGAGGGAGTAGTCGAGGCCGTTGGAGATCTGGGCGCAGGCGGCGACGAGGGTCTTGACCTGGGTCTCCCAGCGGCCGTTCGCCCTGGCGAGGGCGGAGCCGCAGGCGAAGCCCTCCCGGGCCAGGGCGCCGGCGGCCTCGGCGGAGGCGGTGGCGGCGTGCCGGCCGTCGGTCTGGAGGCGGGAGTGGAGCCGGTAGGCCTCGCTGCCGACGGCTCCGATGTGGTCCTGGTCGAGGGCGAGGTCGGCGCCGGCGGCTCCGGTGGAGGCCGGGGTGTGGTCGAGGCGGAGGGTGGCGGCGGTGCGGGCGGCGGACCATTCCTCTTCGAAGGACATCGCGTGCGGGCTCCACTCCCGTGTCGGTTCGGGCTCGGTCAGCGTCTGCGCGCCCGGCGGACGGCGGTGACGGCTCCGCCGATGAGGAGGCTGGCCGCCAGACCGAGCCCGAGGGCGGTCCAGGGCGGGTCGGCGCTGCCGTCGCCCTTGTCTACCGGAGCGGCGGCCTGCGGCGCATGCGGGGGCGTGGTCTTTCCCCCGGGAGGGGGAACGGGGGCGGCTGCTGCTGCCGCGAGATCGGGGAGGGGGTAGACGTCCGGCGGGCCGGGGTCGCCGGGGGTGGGCAGCGCGATGCGGGGGCGGACCACGCCGTAGCCGATGTAGTCGTTGCGCTGGGCGCCGTCGACGGGTTTGCCGGCGGTGTTGAGGAGGACGCGGAGGATCTGGTTGTTGGTCCAGGTGGGGTGGGCGGACCAGAGGAGTGCGGCGGAGGCGGAGGCCAGGGCGGTGGCGTCGCTGGTTCCGCTACTGGTGCACAGCCCGGTCTCACGCGCACACGCCGTGACAAGGTCGAGGCCGGGGGCCGACATGTCGACCTGCGGCCCGTGCTGCGACAGCTTCGCAGCAGCACCGTCCTGGTCAACGGCCCCGACACCCACGACACCGGGCGTGGCGGCCGGGTAGAGGACCTGATTCGTCGTATCGCCGTCGTTGCCGACACTGGCGAAAATCAGCTTCCCCTTGGAGAGGGCGTACTTCACAGCATCACCTCGGTCGGGATCATCTGCGGACGTGACCATGGAAACGTTGATGATCTCGGCGTCCGAGTCGGCCGCATACCGAATCGCGGCAGTCCACGATGGACTTGTCGTGCTGTACTCGTGCGGGACCCGAATCGGAAGGATTTTGGCGCCAGGAGCGAGACCGAAGGCGCCATCGCCACTCGGGTGCCTTCCCGAGCCGGCGATCAGCGCCGCCATCGTGGTCCCATGCTTGTCATAGTCAGTTCGTTCGTCCCCGCTGTACGCCCCTTGCTCTACCGCAAAGTCCTTTCCGGGAAGGACTTGGCCCTCAAGTTCCGGAATTCTCTCGACGCCGCTGTCGATCACAGCAACGGTGACCCCCTGACCGGTGCTGGTCCTCCACACGTCATCCGCTTTCATGGCATCGAGATGCCACTGCTGCGCTCGGATGGTCTGCGCATGTACCGGGGTAGCCGCGACCCCAGCCAGGACGGCGCCCACCAGGGCCGAAAGCGCCTTACGCATACGCATCCGTTTCGTTCAGTCGATCACTGGCGGAACGACACGACGGTGGCTTTGCCAGGTCTCTTCGTCTTCCAGAAGGTAGTCAGGGCGCTCAGCCCCCTGGTCCCCACGCCACCTGTTCGAGGTCGGTACGCCCGCTGCGCCAACGACAGGCCCATTACGGAGGAGCCCCGAACCGCCTTGAGTGAAGGGCTGGCTAACAGCAGCTCCCTGGCGCCCTCCGACAACACCACCAGGCTCCATGGCCAGCCGGCGGCCGACCGCTGGTCCGCTCGTGCTCCCGTGCGGGCCGCCGAAGCCGCCGCCCATCGTTCTGGGCATCGCTCGGCCTCCATTGGCTGGAGAGCCCTCCGCTCCAGCGACTGCGCCCGGCGGGAAGTGCACGCTGGAACCACTGGCGGAGACCGAGCGGCCTCCGACAATGCCGATCTCGCGCTGCGAAAAAGGAATCGGCGGGATTGACCCATAAGGCAAGTCCCCACCGGGCCGACCAGGGTCTGGTCCGACACGCATCGTGGAGGCGGGGTGCGGATCCTCACCCGGGACGGCCGCAACGTGGTCCAGATTCACCTCCACCTCACGCTTTGGGACAACGGGCCCGAAGGACGACTCGAAGTCCGGCAGGGCATGTCGCGGTGACCAAGCGGACCTCTCGGTGGGCACACCACCACGCGCAGCGGACGCATAACGCTCGGGACCGGCCGAACCGGAAATTCGGTCAAGCCCACTGTCCCCACGGGTTCGGGAGAACTCGTCGTGGCCGGACCCCTTCGGTTCGAACTCCGCCGGCGGCGGCGGAAACGTCGGCGGTTCCGCTCGGGTTAGTTCCGCTGTCGTCAGGGCGTACGACTGGGCCAGCTTCGTCAGTTGTTGGACCGCCCGCGTGTGGTCCGCCGTCAGTTTCGTGTGGGCCCCGGCGGCCAGGGCTCGGGCGTCCGGGTCGTTGGGGTGGGGGGTGGTCGAGCGTAGGGTTTCCGCCGCCGTGCTGTCGTACGGCGGGGTGTTGGCCCTGACCTCCACCATCGTCTGGGCCGCGTGCGTCAGCCAGCGGCCGCTCGTCTCCGTGTAGTCGCCCAGCGCCAGCGTCGCGCTGCCCGTGCGGCTCACCCAGTCCTGGTAGGCGTGCGCCGCCTCGCCCTCCCAGCCGCGGACCCGGTGGCGCTTGAGGCTCTCGCCGATCTCGCCGATCGCCTTCGCCGCCTCCGTCAGCTGCGCGGCCCGCGTCCTGACCGTCTCCGGGTCGAGGGAGGCGATCATCGCGAGGAGCTGCTCGTGCGAGTGGGCCTCGAAGTCCGTGGCCGTGGCCGCCGGCGCCGGCGCCGCCATCAGATCGTGCCGCCCGCCGGACGGTCCTGCCGCGCCAGCGGGTCGCGGGCCGGGACGTACTCCTCCTTCGAGTGCCGGACGAGCGCCCGCATCCGGGCCCGGGTCTCCTCGTCCACCGCCCCGTAGCCCCTGCCGGCCGTCAGGATCGCGATGCCGAGGGCCTCGATCTGGCCCGCCAGCCCCCGCGACAGCCGCTGGAGCCGCCCGTGGACCGTGTCGTACGCCGTGAACAGCGCCCGCGCCTCCGCGAAGCCCGTGCCGAGGGCGGCGGCGGGGAGGGTCTCGTGGGCGAGTCTGCGGGAGTCGGCCGCGGAGCCGTCCAGGGTCCTCAGCAGGGCGTCGACCCGGTTCTTGTACACCGTCATCGACTCGTACTCGACCTCCAGGGCCCGCGCCTGGCGCGTCAGCGCGTCCGCCACGCCCCCGGCGACATCCGCCCCATGCGCCCCGCCCGGCAGTCCCATCGTGTCCTCCCCCGTCCACACCCTCCGCCAGTGTAACGGGTGGTGACGGAATGGACGCGCGGAGTTACTGGGCCGCCGCGACCGCCGCCGACGGCCTGATCGGGATCCGGTTCACCGGCCGCCCCGTCGCCGCGCGCACCGCCGACGCCACCGCCGCCGGCGTCGTCACCACCGGAACCGCGCTCGCCGCCTTCGCGCCGAACGGGGCCACCACGTCCCGCTCCTCCACCAGCCGGACGATCCGCACCGCCGGGGCGTCCAGCGACGTCGGCAGGGCGTAGCCCGTCAGGTCGGGGTGGCGGACGAGGCCGGCGACCGAGCGGAGGTTCTCCGTCAGGGCCGCGCCCACGCCCTGCGTGACGCCCGCTTCGATACGGGCCTCCAGCTGGCGGGGGTTGAGGATGCGGCCCACGTCCTGCGCGACGGCCAGCTCCACCACCCGGACGGTGCCCAGCTCGATGTCCACGTCGACCACCGCGCGGATCGCGCAGAACGCCAGGCCGACGAACGCGTCGCCCTGGCCGTGCTCGTCCAGCGGCTCCGTCGGGTGCGGGCGGCACTGGGCCGTCGCCCAGAGCTCCTTGCCCTCTATGGCCTCCGCGACGGACATGGAGAAGGCCCCGTCGTACGAGGTGATCCGGCCGTCCTGGATCTGGAGGAGTTCCGTCGACATGCCCAGCTTGTGGGCCATCGGCTGGAGGAGCTGCGTACGGACCATCTTCGCGGCCCGCTCGACGGCCCCGCCCGACACCCAGGTGTGGCGGCCGTGGGCGGACGCGCCGGCGGGCGGCTGGTCGGTGTCCACGGGGGCGGTGGCCACCTCGTCGATGCCCAGCACCTCCTGGACGATCTGCCGCGCGAGGGTCGCGAAGCCCTGGCCGGTGTCGACGGCCGCGCAGATGACGGTGGCCATGCCGCCGACCACCTTCACGGTGGCGGTCGACACCTCGTCGGTGCCCTCCGCGCCGAGCATGTGGACCATGCCCACGCCGTAGCCGACCCCGCGCCGCACCGCGCCGGGCTCGCCCGCGCCCTCGGGGCCGCCGGGCAGCAGCCAGTCCTCCTCCGGGGTGTCCTTGGGGAGGGAGGGCAGGGGGAAGTCGCGGACCGCGCGCAGGAGTTCGGCCACGGGGGCCGGGCAGGTGACCGTCTGGCCGGTGGGCAGGAGGTCGCCGGTGGCGAGGACGTTGCGCAGGCGCAGTTCGGCGCCGTCGATGCCGAGGGCGGCCGCGAGCTTGTCCATCTGGCCCTCGTAGGCCGCGCAGACCTGCATGGCGCCCTCGCCGCGCACGTGGCCGGAGGGCGGGTTGTTCGTACGGACCGCCCAGCCCTCCACGAAGGCGTGCGGGACGACGTACGGGCCGCACGCGAACGCCACCGCCGCCGCGAGGGACTCCGCGGAGGCGTCGGCGTAGGCGCCGGCGTCCATCAGGATCTGCGCCTCCACCTTGACCAGCCGGCCCTCGGCGTCCGCGTGGTGGCGGTAGCGCAGCAGGGTCGGGTGGCGGTGGGCGTGGCCGAGGAAGGACTCCTCGCGGGTGGCGGCCAGTTTGACCGGGCAGCCGGTGCGCAGGGCGAGGAGGCCGAGCGGGAGCTGGAAGGCGGGGTCCTCGCGGTCGGCCGTGGCGCCGGGGACGCCGGTGACGACGACGCGGACGCGGTCCGGGTCGAGGCCGAAGCAGGCGGCGGCGAGGTCGCGGTCGGTGTGCGGGTCGGTGGAGGCGGTGTAGATCTCGACGCCGCCGTCGGGGCGGGGCACGGCGAGGCCGGCCTCGGCGCCGATGGGGGCCGGGTCCTGGCGGCCGATGCGGTAGAGGCCCTCGACGACCACCTCGCCGGTCGCCTCCGGGTCGCCGTAGCGCAGCGGGATGTGCCGGATCAGGTTGCCGTCCGGGTGGAGGGGGGCGGCGCCGAAGGACTGCTCGGGGTCGGTGACGGCGTCGAGGAGCTCGTACTCGACGGCGATGGCCGCGGCCGCGAGGCGGGCCGTGTCGGGGTGGTCGGCGGCGACGGCGGCGATGGGCTCGCCGTGGTGGCGCACGACGTCGTGGGCGAAGACCGGCCGGTCGGCGATGCGGCGGCCGTGGGTGGTGGCGCCGGGGACGTCGGCGTGGGTGATGACGGCCCGCACGCCCGGCATCTCGGCGGCGGCCGAGGTGTCGATGGAACGGATGCGGGCGTGGGCGTGCGGGGAGCGCAGCACGGCGGCCCACAGCAGGCCCTCGGCCCACAGGTCGGCGGCGTAGGGGAAGGTGCCCTCGGTCTTGGCGCGGGTGTCCGCCGAGGGGAGGGAGACGCCGATGCCGCGCACGGGGCGCGGCTGCTCGCCGCCGTCACCGTCTCCGTCGGCGCCGACGCCCCGCGTCGCCATGGTCACGGTCGTGGTCGTCGCCGTGGCCGCGTCCTGCCCGCTCACGCCATGCCTCCGTTGTGGTGGATCCCGTCGAATCCGCTGGTGCCGCCGTGAGTGCCGCCCTGGGGCCCGCCGTGGGGCCCGCCGTGGGTGCCGTCGTACCCGTGCGGGCCGGGGGTCGGGCCGCCGGGCGCGCCCGGGATGCCCGGGGTGCCGGCTCCGTCGAGGGTGCCGAACGCGTCGAAGCCGCCCGCCGCGGGGGCCGCGCCGGACACGTCGAAGCCGTTGCCGCCCAGCGTCCCGGTCGGGCCGGGGGTCGCCGCACCGGACGGGTCGAAGCCGTTGCCGCCGAACATCCCGTCCGGGGACGGGGACGGGGAGGTGGCCTGGGCCTGGGCCTGGCCCGCCGCGTCGAACGCGCCCGCCACCTCGAAGCCGTTGCCGCCGAGCGTCCCGGTCGGGCCGGGGGCCGCCCCGCCGGACACGTCGAAGCCGTTGCCGCCGAGGGTGCCGTTCGGGCCGGGCGCCGCCGCGTCGAAACCGCCCGCCGCGTCGAAGCCGTTGCCGCCCAGCGTGCCGTTCGGGCCGGGCACGGGCGCGCCGGACGGGTCGAAGCCGTTCAGGCCGAACAACCCGTCCGGGGAGGGGGCCTGGGCCGCGGCGTCGAAGCCGTTGCCGTTGCCGCCCAGCGTCCCGCCAGGGCCCGCAGCCGACGCGTCGAAGCCGTGGCCGCCGAAGGCAGTGGGGTCGAAGGCGTGGACGCCGCCCTCGCCCGGCTGCGCCTGGTGCGGGATGAGCGGTTCCGCGGGGGTCTCCGCCGCCTGGGCGGCGGTGGTCTCGCGCTCCGCGATGACCTCGCGGACCGCCTCGATGACCCCCTTGTAGCCGGAGCAGCGGCAGAGGTTGCCGCACAGCGCCTGCCGGGTCTCCAGCTCGCTGGGGGCGTGGTTGCCCTCCAGCAGGTCATGGATGGTCATGGCCATGCCGGGCACGCAGAACCCGCACTGCACCCCGCCCGACCTGCACAACGCCTGCTGTACGTCCGAGAGTTCCCCGCCCTGGGCGAGCCCCTCCACCGTGCGGACCTCGGAGCCGGCCGCCGTCGCCGCCGGGACCAGGCAGGAGGCGACGAGCCGCCCGTCGACCTGGACCGCGCAGGCCCCGCACTCACCCTGCGAGCAGCCGTCCTTGGCGCCGGCCAGGCCGAGCCGCTCGCGCAGCACGTAGAGCAGGGACTCGCCGATCCAGGCGCCGGTGACGGGCCGGTCGGCGCCGTTGACGCGCAGGACGTACGAAGCCGCGGGGTGCTCGTGCTGGGCGACGGCGGGGTGCCGTTCCTCCCCGTACGCCGCCTCCCCGAGCGGGAATTCCCCGGTGTCGTGGGCGGCCGGTGCCACCACCGCGTCGCCGGCGGTGTCCTCATCCGGCACCGGCGCGGCCTCCGCTCCGGCCGGGGCCCCGGGCCCCTCCCCGAAGCCGTGCGCGTGCGCCTCGCCCGGCACCGCGGCGGGGGCGGGCCCCTCCTCCGGTGCGGCGTCGGCGCCCTCGGCCTCCGCCTCCGCCGGACGCGGCCGCTCGTCCCCGGCCGGGGGCTGCGCCGGGCCGTGGCCGTGCGAGGCCTCGATGTCCGGGGCGGCCTCCAGAGCCGTCTCGGGCTCCGGCCCGGCCTGGTGGTAGCCCTCGGGCAGCGGGGTCCCGACCCCGGGCCCGCCCAGCACCCTCGGCCCGCGCCCCGTCGGCCCGGCCGCCGCGCCGTGGGCCCCCGGGACACCCTCGCCCGGCAGCACGCCGGAGCTCAGCAGCCCCTCGGGCACGGCCGAGGCTCCGGCCCCGGCCGGCGCCTCGGGCGCGGCCCAGGGGGCCTGGGACGCACCCGGAGCCTCCCCCGGGGCCCCGCCCCAGCCCGAGTCGTGGGCGCCGGTCCGGAACTCGCCGGTCCCACCGAGCCCGTCCCGACCGAGCCCGCCCTGGCCAAGCCCGTCACCGCCGAGCCCGCCCTGCCCGAGCCCGTCACCACCGAGCCCGTCCCGACCGAGCCCGCCCTGCCCGAGCCCCTCACCGCCGAGCCCGTCACCGCCAAACCCGTCACCGCCGACGCCACCCGCACCCGCGCCTGCGGCAGCGCCGCCCGTCAGGTCGGCCGGCAGCGTCCAGTGCCCGGTCGCCGAGGGGTCCTCGTCCCGGTGCAGCGCGTCCGGGAACTGCCACTCGGCCGTCGCCCCCATGTCCGTGCCCGCGCGCGGGTCGCCGTACTGCGCGTCGGCGTACTGCTGCGCGTGCTGCTGCTGCGCGGCCCCATGCGCGCCCGCCTGGGAGGCGAGGTGGGGGCCCGGCTGCGCCGCCGCGTGGGAGGCGTCCGGCTGCGCGCCGCCGTGGAACTCCGCCTGACCCTCCGGCTCGGCCGCCGCGAAGGCGGCCGCCACCGAGGCCGGGAGCGGGATGGACGCCGGAATCGGCGCGCGGGCCGGCCCCGGGTCGGCGGGGGCCTGCGCCGGCGCCCCGCCCGCCTCGGGCCACTGGACCGGCATCGTCCAGGTCCCGGTGGCGCTGGGGTCCGTACTGCCGGACGAACCCAGCGGCATGATCATCGGGGGCGGCACGAACCCGTGCCCGGGCGCCGCCAGGGGCTCCCCGGAGTCGAGCGCGTCCAGCATGTCCTGCGGCAGCTGCACGAAGGCCGTGGCGTCGGAGTCGTAGTCGCCGCCCTGCGGCACCGGCTCCCAGCCCCAGCCGGCCCCTGCGGCCGCGTCCGCGCCGCCGCCGTTCCCCGTGTGCCCCGTGTCCCCGGTCGTTCCGCTCACGTTCTCGTTCTCACTCATGAGGTCAGCGCCCTCCCCAGGGCCCTGCGCGCCAGCACGGCGACGGTCCGCCGCAGATGCAGTACTCCGGCGGAGACCTGCTGCCCCTGGTCGGGCACGCACGCCGCCGCCACGTACTCGCCGAAGGCCTCCAGGGCCTCCGGAGCCAGAGTGCGGTCCCCGTCCCAGTCGATCAGCGAGGCCACCCACTGCTCGGCCTCCAGCGGCCGCAGCGGCATCGGGGCCACCGCGCCGATCGCACACCGCACGCCCCGGCGCGCAGGGTCCAGCACGAGCCCCACGGAGGCCACCGCGCGCCCCGGCCCCGTACGGCCCGTGGCCTTCAGGAACACCTGCGGGGCGTGCAGCAGCGGAACCCGCACGAAGCCGATCAGCTCGCCCGGGTGCAGCATGTCGCGCCCGGCGAGCAGGTGGGAGACGGGGATCTCGCGCTGCGAGCCGCCGGGTCCGACGATGACCAGCACCGCCTCCAGCGCCGCCAGCACGGGCAGCGCGTCACCGGTCGGCGCGGCCGTCGCGATGTTGCCGCCGAGGGTGCCCGCGTTGCGGATCTGCGGCGGGCCGGCCGCGCGCGCGGCCGCGGCGAGCGCCGGGATCAGAGCGGCGAAATCCGGCCGCCCCATCCGGGCGTGCGTCAGACCGGCGCCGAGCAGCGCGTGCCCGTCCTGGTACTGCCAGCCGCGGATCTCGCTGATCCGCCCGAGTCCCACCAGCGCGGCGGGCCGCAGCAGTCCGGCGTTGACGGCGGCCATGAGGTCGGTGCCGCCGGCCACCGGGACGGCAGCGGGCATGGCTGCGAGCGCCGCGACGGCCTCGTCGAGCGAGGCCGGCAGCATCACGGACTGCGCCGCCTGCCCCGGCGACGCGTGCGGGGTGTGCGGCCCCTGAGCCGAATGCGGTGTGTGCGGTGCGTGCGTGGTCAACCCAGCTGCCCCTTCCCGATGTCCCGGTCCCGGCGCTCACGCCTGTCCGCCGTACGGTACGTGCTCACCGCCGGGACGTGGCAACTCTGGCACATCTTCGGGACCGCCCGGCGCGAGGGTCTCCCGCGTAACGGCGGCCCGGCCCGCCCGGCGGCGGAGGCGGGCCGGCCGGGACGCCTCCCGTGCGCCCGCCGGCCGCGCCCCCCTCACCTCCGCCCGAGCCCCCGGCCGGTGCCCGCCCGGGGCCCGCCCGGGGGCCGGGGACGCCCCGCGGACCCGGCCCGTGCCGCTCTCGTACCGACCCGACCCGAACGTCCGTTTTCCCCCGGATCCGCCTTGTTCGAGCGACAGTTCCAAAGGTTCCCGAAGAGTTCCGCTTCCGGTCGCCGGAGGCCCCGGCGCGGCCGGGCGGGCCCGCGCGCCCCCGGGTCACACGATCGGAGGCGCGCCCTCGATCGGCCGTCCCGGCACCCCCGGCCGCCGCTGCCACGGAAGCGGCCCGCCCGGTGGCCGGTATTCGACCCCGAGGGCGTCCAGCCGCGCCAGGTGGGCCGGCACACGGCCCTCGAAGTGCTCCCAGTCACGGGATTCCGGTTCCGGCATCCACGACCACACCACCTCCGCGAAGGCGGCCAGCCGGGGGAACACCTGGTAGTCGACCCGCCCCTGGTGCTCCATCACCTCGGTCCACACGTTGGCCTGCGCGCCCAGCACCCGCGCGGCGGCCTCCGCCGACAGCTTGGGCGGCACCGGCTCGAACCGGTAGACGTCCTCCAGCGAGCGGACGTACCCGATGGGCATCGGCTCGTCGGGGCCGTCCGCCTGACGGTGGTCCAGGTACACCTGCTGCTCGGGGCACATCACCACGTCGTGCCCGGCCTCGGCGGCGGCGATGCCGCCCGCGTAGCCGCGCCAGGAGGAGACGGCCGCCCCGTCGGCGAGCCCGCCCTCCAGGATCTCGTCCCAGCCGATGAGCCGGCGGCCCCGGTCGGCGAGCCAGCGGTCGAAGTGCCGGATGAACCAGGACTGGAGGCCGTCCTCCCCGTCCACGCCCAGATCCCGGATCCGCGCCTGCGCCGTCGCCGAGGCCCGCCACTGGGCCTTCGGGCACTCGTCGCCGCCGACGTGCACGAAGGGCGAGACCTCGGGCGGGAACAGCTCCAGCAGCTCCTCGAAGACCCCTTCGTAGAACCGCAGGACCTCCTCGGTCGGGGCGAGCACGTTCTCGCTGATGCCCCAGTCGTCCCACACCCCCAGCGCGGCGGTGTCGACGACGTCGGTGTTGCCCAGCCCGGGGTAGGCGGCGATCGCGGCCTGGGAGTGCCCGGGGATGTCGATCTCGGGGACGATCCGCACGTGCCGCTCGGCCGCGTACGCGACGATCTCGCGGATGTCGTCCTGGGTGTAGAAACCGCCGTGCGGGGTCTCGTTCCACAGCGGGGACGCCCGGTGCCCCCACCGGCTGCGGGCCCGCCAGGAGCCCGCCTCGGTGAGGCGGGGGTGGCGCCGGATCTCGATCCGCCAGCCCTGGTCGTCCGTCAGGTGCAGGTGGAGCACGTTGAGCTTGTGCGCGGCCATCAGGTCGATGTAGCGCAGCACCCCGTCCTTGGGCATGAAGTGCCGGGCCACGTCCAGCATCAGCCCGCGCCAGCCGAAGCGGGGGTGGTCGGCGACGCGGGCGTACGGCAGGTCCCAGGTCCGCCCGGGCCGCAGCGGGGCCCGCCGGTGGGCGTCGGGGCCGAGGAGCTGACGCAGCGTCTGGGCGGCCCAGAACAGCCCGGCCGGGTCCGCGCCGGTCAGCTCGACGCCGTCGGCGCCGACCTCCAGCCGGTACGCCTCGGGCCCCAGCCCCGCCGGCTCCAGCCGCAGCCGTACGTCACCCGGCGCGCCGGACGGCAGCGCCCATCCGGTGGCGCCCCCGACCTCCCGGCGCAGCCAGCGCGCGACCCCCTCGCAGCCCGGCCCGGCGTCGAGCACCGGCTCCGGGCCGAAGACGTAGCGCCGGCCCTCCTCGTCGGGAACGGCCACCCGGGGTACGGGGATCAGGTCCATGCGTCAGCCCCTCACAGCACAGCACTCGTGGCGCCGACCCTAACCCCGCCGCCACGCCCGGCAAAGGGCTCCGGGAGCGAAAGGTACGGACCACGGGGAAGGCCCCCGGGTGCGCACCTGCGTGCGCGCCCGGGGGCCTTCCCGGCGGGAGCCGGACGGGTTACTTGTCCTTGCCGCCCTTGTCCTTGTCGCCGCCCGCGCCCATGGAGTCGTAGATCTCCTTGCACATGGGGCAGACCGGGTACTTCTTCGGGTCGCGGCCCGGCACCCAGACCTTGCCGCAGAGCGCGACGACGGGGGTCCCGTCGAGGGCGCTCGCCATGATCTTGTCCTTCTGGACGTAGTGGGCGAAGCGCTCGTGGTCGCCGTCGCCGTGGGACACCACGGGCGTCGGCTCTACGAGGGTCCCCGTACCAGTCCCGCGATCGGGCTCGAGAGTGCTCATAAATCCAGGGTACTGAACGCCGCCCGGGTCAGTTCAGCGACGGGTCGTCCAGATAGGTGGCGACCATCGCGAGCTCGCTGCGCTGCCGGCGCAGCACCGCCCGCCACAGCCGTTCGGGGTCGGGGAAGGAGACGTCGCCGGGCTCGGAGTCCACGACGTACCAGGCGCCGTCGCCCAGCTCGTCCTCCAGCTGGCCGGGCCCCCAGCCGGAGTAGCCGGCGAAGATGCGCAGGCCCCCCAGGGCCGCGGCGAGCAGTTCCGGCGGGGCCTCCAGGTCGACCAGGCCGATGGCCCCGTGCACCCGGCGCCACCCGAGGGGGCCCTCCTCGCCCGGTATCACCGCCACGCCCAGCGCCGAGTCGAGGGCGACCGGCCCGCCCTGGAACACCACGCCCGGGTCGCCGGCCAGCGGGGCCCAAGGCAGCAGGATGTCGCGGACGTCCACGGGGGTGGGCCGGTTGAGGACCACGCCGAGGGAGCCCTGCTCGTCGTGGTCGAGCAGCAGCACCACCGCGCGGTCGAAGTTCGGGTCCGCGAGGGCGGGGGTGGCCACGAGCAGCCGCCCTGTGAGGGAGGACACCTCGGTCATGGGCACATGATCTCGCACATTCGCCCTTCGGGGGGAGCGGGCGGCGGGATCGGATCACGCGCAGCTCAGGGCGCACGGCTGCAGACGGGAGCGCGCGCCGCCGCACGCGCCGGAACGCCACACTCCGCTACCTGGCGGACACCGTAAGTGGTGTACCGAATTCATGACAGTCCTACGGCCCCGTCAGCCATACAAACATGGGGGTGGTGGCCCTTACCCTTACCACTGGTCCCCTGCCCATCCACTCCGGAACGCGAGATCCATGACCGGCAACGATGTCCTGCTTGTCCACGGCGGAACCCCGCTCGAGGGCGAGATCCGTGTCCGCGGTGCGAAGAACCTCGTGCCGAAGGCCATGGTGGCCGCCCTGCTCGGCAGTGAGCCGAGCCGGCTGCGCAATGTTCCCGACATCCGTGACGTGCGGGTCGTGCGCGGTCTGCTCCAGCTGCACGGCGTGACCGTGCGTCCCGGCGAGGAGCCGGGCGAGCTGGTCCTCGACCCCACCCACGTCGAGAGCGCGAACGTCGCCGACATCGACGCGCACGCGGGTTCCTCCCGCATCCCGATCCTCTTCTGCGGCCCGCTGCTGCACCGCCTCGGCCACGCCTTCATCCCGGGCCTGGGCGGCTGCGACATCGGCGGCCGGCCGATCGACTTCCACTTCGACGTGCTCCGCCAGTTCGGCGCGACCATCGAGAAGCGCGAGGGCGGCCAGTACCTGGAGGCCCCGCAGCGCCTTCGCGGCTGCAAGATCCGCCTGCCCTACCCGTCGGTCGGCTCGACCGAGCAGGTCCTGCTGACGGCCGTGCTGGCCGAGGGCGTGACCGAGCTCAGCAACGCCGCCGTCGAGCCCGAGATCGAGGACCTCATCTGCGTGCTGCAGAAGATGGGCGCGATCATCTCGATGGACACCGACCGGACCATCCGGATCACCGGTGTCGACCGCCTGAGCGGCTACAACCACAAGGCGCTCCCGGACCGCCTGGAGGCGGCGTCCTGGGCCTCCGCGGCCCTGGCGACCGGCGGCAACATCTACGTCCGCGGGGCGCAGCAGCGCTCGATGATGACCTTCCTGAACACCTTCCGGAAGGTCGGCGGCGCCTTCGAGATCGACGACGAGGGCATCCGCTTCTGGCACCCGGGCGGCCCGCTCAACGCGATCGCGCTGGAGACGGACGTCCACCCCGGTTTCCAGACCGACTGGCAGCAGCCGCTGGTCGTGGCCCTGACGCAGGCCTCGGGCCTGTCGATCGTCCACGAGACGGTCTACGAGTCCCGCCTCGGCTTCACCTCGGCGCTCAACCAGATGGGTGCGCACATCCAGCTGTACCGCGAGTGCCTGGGCGGCAGCGCCTGCCGCTTCGGCCAGCGCAACTTCCTGCACTCGGCGGTCGTCTCCGGCCCCACCAAGCTGCAGGGCGCCGACCTGGTCATCCCCGACCTGCGCGGCGGGTTCTCGTACCTGATCGCGGCGCTGGCGGCCGAGGGCACCTCGCGCGTCCACGGGATCGACCTGATCAACCGCGGCTACGAGAACTTCATGGACAAGCTCCAGGAGCTCGGCGCGAAGGTCGAGCTCCCCAACGGCGACCTGGTCTGACGACCGCCGTCCGGATCTTCCCCCTCCCGGGGCCCGCAAGGCCCCTGGGAGGGCCTGGAGGGCCCGGGAAAGGCCTGAGGGCGGCCACCCCACCGGGGTGGCCGCCCTCGGCCGTTCTACGTACTACTGCCGTCCCGAGGGCCTGTGCGGCCCTCGGCACAAGGGCGTACTACTTGCCCTTGGCGGCTTCCTTGAGCTTGGAGCCCGCGGAGACCTTCACGCTGTAGCCGGCCGGGATCTGGATGGGGTCGCCGGTCTGCGGGTTGCGCGCGGTGCGAGCGGCACGGTGGGTGCGCTCGAAGGTCAGGAAGCCGGGGATGGTGACCTTCTCGTCGCCCTTGGCGACGATCTCGCCGACGGTCTCGGCGAGCGCGGCCAGAACGGCGTCGGCGTCCTTGCGGGTCACCTCGGCGCGCTCGGACAGAGCGGCCACCAGCTCACTGCGGTTCATGTTGTACTCCCGTGTTCAACTTGCCTTAGAGGCGTGAGATCGAAGCCGATGCTGCCAGGGCCCTAGGACAGTCCCCGGACCCGGGTCTGAACGTCAGACCCTCTCGCCCGGTTACGCATCCTGCCCCCACCAGCGGCGGGAAAGCCAATCCGGCACCCGCCAGGGTCACACGAAAAGCGCCACAGTCACGCCGCAGTGACGCTCCGTCGCACCCGAGGCTCCGATGCCGATGCGGACCGCGCACAGCGCGGGCATCCCCGCAACCCTAGAGGCGCCCCGGCGGGCCCGCATCCCGCGACGCGCCGGGATCAGGCCGTGGGACCCGTCACAGCGGCCTTCTCGGCACCGGCCTGGGCGGCCTTGCGGACGGCGCCGGCGACGGCGCCCGCGACCTTGTCGTTGAAGACGGACGGGATGATGTAGTTCGCGTTCAGCTCGTCCTGGCCGACGACGTCGGCGAGGGCGGTGGCGGCGGCCAGCATCATGTCGGTGTTCACGGTCCGGGACTGGGCGTCCAGGAGGCCGCGGAAGACGCCGGGGAAGACGAGCACGTTGTTGATCTGGTTCGGGAAGTCCGAGCGGCCGGTGGCCACGACGGCGGCGGTCTGGCGGGCGACGGCCGGGTCCACCTCGGGGTCCGGGTTCGCGAGCGCGAACACGATGGCCCCTTCGGCCATGGCGGCGACGTCCTCGCCGGAGAGCACGTTCGGGGCGGAGACGCCGATGAAGACGTCGGCGCCGACCACGGCCTCCTTGAGGGTGCCGGTGTAGCCCTCGGGGTTGGTGTTGTCGGCGATCCAGCGCAGCGGGGAGTCCGGCGCGGCGTCCACCAGGTCGGGGCGGCCGGCGTGCACGACGCCGTGGATGTCGGCGCTGACGGCGTTCTTCACGCCGGCGGCGAGGAGCAGCTTGAGGATGGCCGTACCGGCGGCGCCGGCGCCCGACATGACGACCTTGACGTCCTCAACTGCCTTGCCCACGACGCGCAGTGCGTTGGTGAGGGCGGCGAGGACGACGATGGCGGTGCCGTGCTGGTCGTCGTGGAAGACGGGGATGTCGAGGGCCTCGCGCAGCCGGGCCTCGATCTCGAAGCAGCGGGGCGCGGAGATGTCCTCCAGGTTGATGCCCGCGAAGCCGGGGGCGATGGCCTTGACGATGGCGACGATTTCGTCGGAGTCCTGGGTGTCCAGGCAGATCGGCCACGCGTCGATGCCCGCGAAGCGCTTGAAGAGGGCGGCCTTGCCCTCCATGACGGGCAGCGCGGCCATCGGGCCGATGTTGCCCAGACCGAGGACGGCGGAGCCGTCGGTCACGACTGCGACGGAGTTGCGCTTGATGGTCAGGCGGCGCGCGTCCTCGGGGTTCTCCGCGATGGCCGTGCACACGCGGGCGACGCCCGGGGTGTAGATCATCGAGAGGTCGTCGCGGTTGCGGATGGGGTGCTTGGACGACATCTCGATCTTGCCGCCGAGGTGCATCAGGAAGGTTCGGTCGGAGACCTTCCCGAGGCTGACGCCCTCGATGCCGCGCAGCTTCTCGACGATCTCGTCCGCGTGGGCGGTCGAGGTGGCGGCGATGGTGACGTCGATACGGAGCTTCTCGTGGCCGGATGCGGTCACGTCGAGGCCGGTGACCGAGCCTCCGGAAGACTCCACGGCGGTGGTGAGCTGGGAGACCGCGGTTCCGCTCGCGGGCACTTCCAGGCGGACCGTCATCGAATACGAGACGCTGGGCGCCGTTGCCATGGCCGTGTTCCTCTTCTGTCCCTGGTTCTTCTGTACACACAGGGCCCCGTCACACGGCAGGTGTGGCAGGACCTGTTGTCCGATCGTCCCACCTACCAGCCGGTACAAGGTAACCAGCTACAAATTTCGGAAGAACACTTCCACCATACGAGAGAACTCTGGGTGTTGGAATGGTGGGTACACACAAAACAGGTCCGCGCCCCCCACAGCGTGGAAGGCGCGGACCTGGTGTTCCGACTAAGACACCGACCCGCCATGCTCGCCTCGCGGCAAGTGGTCGCTCTAAGCGACGAAGGTTGGGCCCGGGGGCTTGGATCGAGCCGGTGTCGTAACCAGGCTAACAAAGGATCGCCGGAAGCGATCCCCCCTCCCGCGAGTTGGACACCGCCGTCACGCTCATGGCCGCAGCAGCTCCGGCACCCCGGCCCCGTCCGGCTTGTCGGCCCCGGCCGACACCACCGTCAGCTGCTGCGTCGCACGCGTCAGCGCCACGTACAGCACCCGCAGGCCCGCCGGGGACTCCGCCGCGATCTCCGCCGGGGAGACCACCACCGTGGCGTCGTACTCCAGCCCCTTCGCCTCCAGGCTGCCCAGCGCCACCGCCCGCTCGCCCAGATCGGCGAGCCAGCCCGCCGCCTCGGCCCGCCGGTCCATCGCCACGACCACGCCGACCGTGCCGTCCACCTGCTCCAGCAGCCGCCGGGTCTCCTCCCTCACCGCCGCCCCGAGGTCCTCTCCGGCGGTCGTGAAGCGCGGCTCCAGGCCCGTGGAGCGCACCGCCGTCGGCGGCTCCATCCCGGGCATCGCCAGCTCCAGCACCCGCGCCGCCACCTCGGCCACCTCGGCCGGGTTGCGGTAGTTCACCGTCAGCGTGAACCGCCGGCGCGGCCGGGAGCCCAGCGCCTCGTCCCGCGCGGCGGCCGCCTCGCCCGGATCCGTCCACGAGGACTGCGCCGGGTCCCCGACCACCGTCCAGGTACCCGTACGGCCGCGCCGGCCCACCATCCGCCACTGCATCGGCGTCAGGTCCTGCGCCTCGTCCACGATCACGTGCGCGTACTCGGTGCGCTCCGCCGCGATCCGCTCCGCCCGCTCCCAGGTGGTCTCCTCCCGGGTCGGCATCAGCTCCTCCAGCCCGCTGAGCTGGTCCAGCGGGTCCATCTCCCGCCTGCGCTTCGGCCGCGCGGGCGCGCCCAGCAGCTGCTGGAGCTCGTCGAGCAGCGCCACGTCGTGCACCGAGAGCGGACCCGAACCGTCCGCGCCGACCCGGCGCAGCGAACGCGCCAGCTGACGGGTCTCGCGCGGGTTCAGCTCCCGGCGCGCCCAGCGGCCCAGGCGCCGCTCGTCGGCCATCGCGGCCAGCACCCGGCGCGGGGTGAGCTCCGGCCACCAGGCGTTCAGGAAGCCGAGGAAGTCGTCCTCGGTGGAGATGTCCTCGTCGAAGGCGCTGCGCAGCTCGGCGGCCAGCTCCGGGTCGCTGTGCCGGCCGTTCGCACCGGTCTTCGCGTACAGGGCGTCCAGGAGCAGCTTGCGGGCGCGCGGGCGCAGCAGGTTCACGGGGGCGGTGCCGCCGAGGATGCCCTGCCGGATCCGGTTCAGCTCCGGCGCCTCCAGCTCGACCCGGCGGCCGAAGGCCACCACGCGCAGCCGCTCGGGGGCGTTGCCCAGCTCCAGGGCGCCGCGCACCGCCTTGCGGAGCACCTTGAGCATGCGCGACGAGCCCTTGATCCGGGCCACGGCGGGTTCGTCGTACGTGGTCGCCTCGGCGCCGTCGACGAGGGAGCCGAGCGCCCGGATCGCGACCTGGCCCTCCTCGCCGAGCGAGGGCAGGACGCCCTCGGTGTAGGCGACGAGCAGCGGCGTCGGCGAGACGATCAGGATGCCGCCGGAGTAGCGGCGGCGGTCCTGGTACAGCAGGTAGGCGGCCCGGTGCAGGGCGACGGCGGTCTTGCCGGTGCCCGGCCCGCCCGCGACCTCCGCGACGGAGGCGGCGGGGGCGCGGATGACCAGGTCCTGCTCGGCCTGGATGGACGAGACGATGTCCCGCATGGAGTGCGTACGGGCCCGCCCGAGGGCGGCCATCAGCGCGCCGTCGCCGATGGCGGGCAGCTCCCGGCCGTCGAGGCTGGCGGTGATCTCGGGACGCATCAGGTCGTCCTCGACGCCGAGCACCTTGCGGCCCTTGGAACGGATCACCCGGCGGCGGATGACCCGGCCGGGGTCCTTGGGCGTCGAACGGTAGAACGGCGCGGCGGCCGGGGCGCGCCAGTCGATGACGAGCGGCGCGTAGTCGCTGTCGAGCACGCCGATCCGTCCGATGTGCAGCGTCTCGGCGATGTCGGCGGTGAGGTCGGGCCGGATCGCGTCCTCGGCGGGCTGGACCGAGGTGTAGGCGCCGTCGGGCCCCCGCTCGCCGTCCTTGCCGAGGACGAGGTCGATCCGCCCGAAGAGGAAGTCCTCGAACTCGTTGTTCAGCCGGTTGAGGTGGATCCCGGCACGGAACACCTGCGCGTCCCGCTCCGCGAGCGCACCGGGCGTCCCGACCTGGCCGCGCTTGGCGGCGTCGTTCATGAGGAACTCGGCCTCGTGGATCTTCTCCTCAAGGCGCCGGTACACCCGATCGAGATGCGTCTGCTCGACCGCGATCTCCCGATCGCGGACGGAATCCGCCGTGCTGTCGACAGCGGCATTCTGCGCGGCCACCAAGGCCCCCTTCTTACGTGCATGGGCGACCGTCAACCGTACGCGAATCAGCCCCCACTCCGCACGCCAGGTCCGCGCGCCGGGACACGGAGTGGTCGTTTCGTACGAGACACGGCGGCCCGGGGCCCCCACCCCCGCGAGCCGCCGGGGGCCGGGCGGCGGCTGCCCACCCGCCGGTGCGGGGTGACCGCGGGGCGGAGGCGGCACGGTGCGGCGGGGTGCCGGCAGGCCGCTCACGGCGCGGGCCCGCTATCTCCCCCGCGAGGGGTCGGTGGCGGGTCGGTGGCTGCCCACCCGCCTCCCCGTCTGCGGGGCGGTGGGTGGGGGGCGGTGTCCCGCCGGGCGGTAGCGGAAAGCCGGGCGGCACCGGGGGTGTCGGGGTTCCGGCGGGACGACCTCAGAGAAGGGCTGGGGCTTTCCCGTCAGTCCCACTGTCCTTCCAGTCCGGGCCGGCCTGTCAAGGGCGCTCCTTCGTCGCGTCGCTACGCGATCGCCTACGGCGACCCTTGACAGACCGACCCGAACCGGAAAGACAAGGACTGCCGGGAAACCCCCAAAAGGACGGCACGGGTCATGGTCATGCAATCGGCGGGATCAGCGATGAGCCGGGCAGGCCGGGCCCCGGCAGACCGGGCATCCGGCCCCCGAAAGCACCAAACGGCAATCCGGGCCAGCCCACGCACCAGATCGCTACGCGCTCCTCCCGTCTCAGCGTCCGCCGCCCGCCTGGGGCCGCTACCCGCACGAAACGCCAACCGGTTCGTCATCGGGGCCGGTGGGCGCAACTGATCGCTACGCGCTTCTCGTCGCTTGGCGTCCGCCGCCCGCCTGGGGCCGTTACCCCCGCCAAAGGCCGATGGGATGGGCATCCGGGGCCGGCGGGCGCGTCAGATCGCTACGCGCTCCTCTCATCTCGGCGTCCGACGGCGGTCCAGGGCTGGTGCCTGTGCGGGAGGTCGGCCCGGCCGCTCCGCAGAGCACTCAAGGCCCGGATTCGTCCCCGACTCCGCCGAAGCGGGGTTGCATAGGCTCGGCGCCATGACGACGAGGACGCTCTACCTGTTCTGCTCGGCAGCGCCGCCCGTGTTCGACGTGGCCCACGTGATCGAGGAAGCCCAGGCACGTGGCTGGGACGTCTGCCTCGGGCTCACCCCGGCGGCCGCCGAATGGCTGGAGGAGAGCCTCGCCGGGCTGGAGGCGCTCACCGGCCACCCCGTCCGCCACCGCTACAAGCGACCCGGCCAGCCGGACGTCTGGCCACCGGCCGACGCCGTCCTCGTCGCCCCGGCCACCACGAACACGATCAACCGCTGGGCCCTGGGCATCACCGACAGCTTCGTCGTCGGCTTCATCGCCGAAGCACTCGGCAAGGACATCCCCCTGACGCTGATGCCGTGCGTCAACGCCGCCTACGCCCAACACCCGCAGCTCCCCCTCTCCCTGGAAACACTGCGCACCGCCGGTGTGCACGTCCTGTTCGGAGAGAACGGCTTCCAGCCGAACCCACCGGGCGAAAAGCGCCCGTACCCATGGCCCGTGGCACTCGACGCCTTGGAAGCCGTCGACCGCTGAGCCCCAGCGCCCGATGTCCTCACCACGACCAGCCCCAGACCGCCTGCGGACGCCGTGACGAGGGCAGCGCGTAGCGATCTGACGCGCCGACCGGACCGACATGCTGCTCTGATTGGCATTTCGTGCAGGTAGCAGCCCCAGGCGGCCGCCGGACGCCGAGATGAGAGAAGCGCGTAGCGATCTGTGGCGCCCACCGGCCTCCGATGACGAACCGGTTGGCGTTTCGTGCAGCCAGCGGGCACAGACGGGCGGCGGACGCTGAGAAAAGAGAAGCGCGTAGCGATCTGGCGCGGGCCGGGGCTCCGTTCACGCGGCCAGGGGGCCGGATGCCCGGTCTGCCGGCCCCTGGCCCCGCCTCGCATCGCTGATCCCGCCGTATGTCCAAGGAACGTCCGTCCCGTTCCTTTGGGGGGTTCCCGGCAGTCCTTGTCTTTCCGGTTCGGGTCGGTCTGTCAAGGGTCGCCGCAGGCGATCGCGTAGCGACGCGACGAAGGAGCGCCCTTGACAGGCCGGCCCGGACCGGAAGGACAGTGGGACTGGCGGGAAACCCCCAGCCCTCCCTGAGACCGCCCCGCCCGAGTCCCGCCCTCCCCCGGTGCCGGTTCGCTGTTCAGTGCCGACCCGGCCGGGTCCCGCCGCGCGGCGGGTGGGCGAACGCCGCCCCGCCCCCGGCCCCTCGCGGGGGAGATGGCGGGCCCGCGCCGTGCGCCCCACGTCACAGCTGCGCTGCAAGGCGTGGACGCCCCGGACGGGGGTGGTGGGGGTCCTCGTAGAATCGCCGGGTGGATACGACCCTGGATGACCCCCTCGTCGGGCGCGTGCTCGACGGCCGCTACCGCGTCGACGCCCGTATCGCCGCAGGCGGCATGGCGACGGTCTACCGGGCGCTCGACACCCGCCTCGACCGCGTGCTCGCGCTGAAGATCATGCACCCGGACCTGGCCGCCGACGCGGCCTTCGTCGACCGGTTCATCCGTGAGGCGAAGTCCGTGGCGCGCCTCGCGCACCCCAACGTGGTCGCCGTCTTCGACCAGGGGACCGACGGCCCCTACACGTACCTCGCCATGGAGTACGTGTCCGGCTGCACCCTGCGCGACGTCCTGCGCGAGCGCGGCGCGCTCCAGCCGCGGGCCGCCCTCGACGTCCTCGAACCGGTGCTCGCCGCCCTCGGGACCGCCCACCGGGCCGGCTTCGTCCACCGGGACATCAAGCCCGAGAACGTCCTGATCGGCGACGACGGGCGGGTCAAGGTCGCCGACTTCGGCCTGGTCCGCTCCGTGGACGCCGCCACCCAGACCACCGGCTCCGTCCTCGGCACCGTCTCCTACCTCGCCCCCGAGCAGATCACGGACGGGGTCTACGACGCCCGCGTGGACGTCTACGCCTGCGGCGTCGTGCTGTACGAGATGCTCACCGGCTCCAAGCCGCACACCGGCGGCACCCCCGCCCAGGTGCTGTTCCAGCACCTCAACGAGGACGTCCCGCCCCCGTCGGCGGTCGTCCCCGGGCTGCCCGCCGCCCTCGACGAGCTCGTCTCCCGGGCCACGGCCCGCACCCCCGACCTGCGCCCCGCCGACGCCGCCGCCCTGCTGGGGGTGGCCCGCGAGGCGCGGGCGCGGGTCGGCGAGGCCGAGCTGGACGCCGTACCGCCGCAGGCGCGGGCCGCCGAGCGGTCCTCCGCCGAGGACCGCACCGGCGTGATCCCGCGTCCGCTGGCGGGGCCGGAGGCGCAGGAGCCCGTCCTGCACCACACCTCCCGCCTGGAACGGCCGTACGTTCCCGCGCCCGCGCCCCAGGCTCCGCCGCGCCGGCAGCGCCGGGGCATAGTCCTCGTGGTCGCCGGGGTCCTGCTCGCCCTGGGTCTGGGCGCCGGCGTCTGGTACATCAACGCCGGGCAGTTCACCAAGGTCCCCAACCTCCTCGGCAAGACGGAGGAGCAGGCCAGGACGGAGCTCTCCGCCGCCGGTCTCGGCGTGAAGAAGGTGGACCGGAAGTTCAGCGAGGCCTTCGACCGAGGGACGGTCATGAACTCCGACCCCGCGGGCGGCAAGAAGATCCGCGGCAACGGCGCGGTGACCCTCACGGTGTCCCGCGGTCCCGAGCTGGTCAGCGTGCCCGACCTCAAGGGCCGGCCGCTGGAGGACGCAAAGGCGGAGCTGACGAAGGCGGGGCTGGCCCCGGGCATCGTCACCCAGACCTTCAGCCAGGACGTGGCCCAGGGCTCGGTGGTCTCCACCGACCCGGCCGGCGGCCAGAAGCGGGCACCGGACACCGCCGTCGCCCTCCAGGTGAGCAAGGGCCGCCCGGTCCCCGTCCCGAACGTCACCGGCCAGCCGGCCGACCAGGCGCGCGCCGCGCTGGAGGCCCTCGGCCTGAAGGTGGCGACGGCCCCCGACCAGGTCAACGCCCCTTCCCCGGCCGGCACGGTCGCCAACCAGTCGGTCGGCGCCGGCGCCCAGGCGGCCGCCGGGGACACCGTCACCCTGACCCTCTCCAAGGGCCCGCGCCCCGTCCCGGTCCCGAACGTGGCCGGTCAGGACGTGGACACGGCCCGCAAGACGCTGGAGGCGCTGGGCTTCAAGGTGAAGGTGGAGCGCCCGTTCCTCTCCTTCAGCAGCACGGTGGACACCCAGTCGGTGCCCGCCGGACAGAGCGTCCCCGAGGGCAGCACGATCACCATCAAGACCAAGGGGCTCTGAGCACCGTTGTCACGCAATCCCGTGGGCGGGCACGTGCCCGTCGCCGGCGGGCTGGCCTCGGTCGGCCTGACCTACGCCCGTGAGATGGGCGCCGAGGCCGTCCAGGTCTTCGTCGCCAACCCGCGCGGCTGGGCCACCCCGACCGGGAACCCGGCGCAGGACGAGCTGTTCCGCGCGCAGTGCGCGGAGGAGTCGATCCCGGCGTACGTGCACGCCCCGTACCTGATCAACTTCGGCTCCCACACCGAGGCGACCGTCGAGAAGTCGGTGGAGTCCCTGCGGCACTCGCTGCGCCGGGCCCGGGAGATCGGGGCGCTCGGGGTGGTCGTGCACACCGGCTCGGCGACCGGGGGCCGCCCGCGCGAGTCGGCGTACGCGCAGGTCAGGGAGTACATGTTGCCGCTGCTCGACGAGCTGACGCACGAGGACGACCCCTTCCTGCTGCTGGAGTCCACGGCCGGGCAGGGTTCCTCGCTCTGTTCGCGGACCTGGGACTTCGGCCCGTACTTCGAGGCCCTCGACCACCACGAGAAGCTGGGCATCTGCCTGGACACCTGCCACATCTTCGCGGCGGGCCACGACCTGGCCGAGCCTGGCGGCACCAAGCAGACGCTGGACCTGGTGGTGGACACGGTCGGCGCGGGCCGGCTCAAGCTGATCCACGCCAACGACTCCAAGGAGGGCGTCGGCGCCCACAAGGACCGGCACGCCAACATCGGCCAGGGCCACATCGGCCGGGAGGCCTTCGCCGAGCTGTTCTCGCACCCGGAGATGGACGGCGTCCCGCTGATCATCGAGACCCCGGGCGGCAAGGAGGGCCACGCGGCGGACGTCGCCCTGCTCAAGGAGCTCCGCGACCTGCACTGACCGCTCCGAAATTCCTTGAGGAATACCCCTGGGGGGTATACGGTTCCACCAGTCGGCGGGACCGCCACCCGGCGTTCCGCCAGACCTTCAGGGGGTAGTCGTCATGGAGCAGTCGCACGCACACCACGAACATCACGGGCACGAGCACGGGCACGAGCAGCAGCACGAGCAGCACCAGAACCACGAGCAGCACGCCGAGCACGGCCACCACGCGGACCACTCCGCCCACGCCCCCGGCCCGGTCGGGTGGGGGATGGCGGCCAAGGCGACGCTGCACTGCCTCACCGGCTGCGCCATCGGCGAGGTGCTCGGCATGATCGTCGGCACCGCCCTGGGCTGGGGGAACCTCCCGACGATGGTCCTGGCGATCGTCCTCGCGTTCTTCTTCGGCTACGCCCTCACCCTGCGCGGGATCCTGTCCGCCGGCGTGGACCTCCGTTCGGCCGTCCGGGTGGCGCTGGCCGCGGACACCCTTTCGATCGCCGTCATGGAGCTGATCGACAACGGGGTCATCGCGGTGTGGCCGGGCGCCATGGACGCCCAGCTCTCCGAGGCGCTGTTCTGGATCGCCCTGGCGATCTCGCTGGCGCTCGCCTTCGTCGTGACCACCCCGGTCAACAAGTGGATGATCGGCCGCGGCAAGGGCCACGCCGTCGTCCACCAGTACCACCACTAAGGAGCCGTCAGAGCTCCGGACCGTCCCCCGGCCCCTCCTGGTACGAGTAGCGCTGCTCGCGCCAGGGGTCGCCGATGTTGTGGTAGCCGCGCTCCTCCCAGAAGCCGCGGCGGTCGGCGGTCATGTACTCGATGCCGCGGACCCACTTGGGGCCCTTCCAGGCGTACAGGTGCGGGACCACCAGGCGCAGCGGGAAGCCGTGTTCGGCCGTCAGCGGCTCGCCGCCCATGTGGGTGGCGAAGACGGTCCGGTCCGAGGCGAAGTCCTCCAGCCGCAGGTTGGAGCTGAATCCGTACTCGGCCCACACCATCACGTGCGTGACCTGCGGGGCCGGCGGGGCCAGGGCGAGGACGTCGCGGGCCAGCACGCCGCCCCATTCGGCGCCCTGCATGCTGAACTTGGTGACGCAGTGCAGGTCGGCCACCACCGAGTTGAACGGCAGCGCCGCGAACTCCTCGTGGTTCCAGCAGTGCTTCTCGCCGTCGGCCGTCGCGCCGAAGACGCGGAACTCCCAGCGGTCCGGCTTGAACTTGGGCACGGGACCGTAGTGGGTGACGGGCCAGCCCCTCTGCAACCGCTGCCCCGGAGGCAGCTCCAGCTGCTCTGCTCCCGGAGATTCCCGGCTTTCCGGCTGACCCATACCTCCATGGTGACAGACGTGGCGGGGTGGTCACGACCAGGTACGAGCCGAAACGGGCAAGTCCCGGCAACTCCCACTAAGGAGGCACTTACTGGACGACCCCGTACGGCGGTGCAAAGATGCGCGCACCTGCCCAGTCACCTAGCTGACATTGCTTGGAAGGAGCCTCTGCGATGCAGGGCGACCCCGAGGTCCTCGAGTTTCTGAACGAGCAGCTGACCGGCGAGCTCACGGCCATCAACCAGTACTGGCTGCACTACCGCATCCAGGACAACAAGGGGTGGACGAAGCTCGCCAAGTACACGCGTGAAGAGTCCATCGACGAGATGAAGCACGCGGACAAGCTCACCGAGCGCATCCTGATGCTCGACGGGCTGCCCAATTACCAGCGCCTCTTCCACGTGCGCGTGGGACAGACGATCACCGAGATGTTCCAGGCGGACCGGCAGGTCGAGGTCGAGGCGATCGACCGCCTCAGGCGCGGCATCGAGGTCATGCGCGGCAAGGGCGACGTGACGTCCGCGCGCCTCTTCGAGGAGATCCTGGAGGACGAGGAGCACCACATCGACTACCTCGACACCCAGCTGGAGCTGATCGAGTCCCTCGGTGAGGCGCTGTACATCGCGCAGCTCATCGAGCAGCCGAGCTGAGGCCCCGGGCCTAGTGCCGGGCCTAGCCCCGGACCTAGGCGGCTTCGACCAGCCGCGGCGCCGGGTCGGCGGCCAGGACGGCGGCCGCCTCGCCCTTCTCCAGCAGTTCCCGGCGCGGGCACGCGCCGCGGCCCAGGAGGCCCTGGATGGTCCGCACGCAGGAGCCGCAGTCGGTGCCGGCCTTGGTGGCCGAGGCGATCTGGCGGGGGGTGCAGGCCCCGGCGGCCGCGTGGTCCTTGACCTGCTTGTCGGTGATCCCGAAGCAAGAGCAGACGTACACGCGGTTCACCTCCCTGAGCGGAATGGTTCTTGCAGCCATCCCCGGTGCGGTGAGGCTTACCTAACCGTACCCAAAGTTAGGTAAGCCTAAAAGGCCCGGAGACGCGGATGGGGCGCGGATCACATCGATCCGCGCCCCGTCCTCACGTGCTGCCACCTACCGCCTACTGGTCGCGGTACATCTCCGCCACCAGGAACGCCAGGTCCAGGGACTGGCTGCGGTTGAGGCGCGGGTCGCAGGCCGTCTCGTAGCGCTGGTGCAGGTCGTCGACGAAGATCTCGTCGCCGCCGCCCACGCACTCGGTGACGTCGTCACCGGTGAGCTCGACGTGGATGCCGCCCGGGTGGGTGCCCAGCGCCTTGTGGACCTCGAAGAAGCCCTTGACCTCGTCCAGGACGTCGTCGAAACGGCGCGTCTTGTGGCCGGAGGCCGCCTCGAAGGTGTTGCCGTGCATCGGGTCGGTGACCCAGGCGACGGTCGCACCGGACGCGGTGACCTTCTCGACCAGCTCGGGGAGCTTGTCGCGGACCTTGTCGGCGCCCATGCGGACGACGAAGGTCAGCCGGCCCGGCTCGCGGTCCGGGTCCAGGCGGTCGATGTACGTCAGCGCCTCGTCCACCGTGGTGGTGGGGCCGAGCTTGATGCCGATCGGGTTGGCGATCTGCGCGCAGAACTCGATGTGCGCGTGGTCCAGCTGGCGGGTGCGCTCACCGATCCAGACCATGTGGCCGGAGGTGTCGTACAGCTTGCCGGTGCGGGAGTCCGTACGGGTGAGGGCGCCCTCGTAGTCGAGCAGCAGGGCCTCGTGCGAGGAGTAGAACTCCACGGCCTTGAACTCGGCCGGGTCGGTGCCGCAGGCCTTCATGAAGTTCAGCGCGTTGTCGATCTCCCGCGCGAGCTGCTCGTAGCGCTGCCCGGACGGGGAGGACTTCACGAAGTCCTGGTTCCAGGCGTGCACCTGGCGCAGGTCGGCGTAGCCGCCGGTGGTGAAGGCGCGCACCAGGTTCAGCGTCGAGGCCGACGCGTGGTACATGCGCTTCAGGCGCTCCGGGTCCGGGACGCGGGCCTCTTCGGTGAAGGCGAAGCCGTTGACCGAGTCGCCGCGGTACGTCGGCAGGGTCACGCCGTCGCGGGTCTCGGTGTCCTTGGAGCGGGGCTTGGAGTACTGGCCCGCGATGCGGCCGACCTTCACGACGGGCACGGAGGCCGCGTACGTCAGGACGGCGCTCATCTGGAGCAGGGTCTTCAGCTTGGCGCGGATGTGGTCGGCGGAGACGGCGTCGAAGGCCTCGGCGCAGTCGCCGCCCTGCAGCAGGAACGCCTCGCCCTTGGCGACGGCTCCCAGACGGGCGCGCAGCTGGTCGCACTCGCCCGCGAAGACGAGCGGAGGATACGACTCGAGGTCCGCGACGACAGCGCGCAGGGCCTCGGCATCGGGGTACGAAGGCTGCTGCGCCGCGGGAAGGTCTCGCCAGGTCGCCTTGGCGGCGAGGGCGTGGGTTTCAGCGTTCACGGTCACCTCGTACACATTACGGCGTCATTCGCCGTGTCCGGCCGGACGCCCACCTGGTGAGACGGTGTCGTTCCAAGGTCCACGGAGCCCAGATGAACGGAATTCAAGGTTCATCCGGCGGGAAAGGCGGGATGCGGCGGGATGCGGCGGACGGGGGCCCTCGTGGGCTAGGGTGCCTCCCATGTACGCGCTCTCCCTGCAGAACTGGTGGTGGTCCGCTCCCGGCGGCCCACCCCTCGTGCGTACCCACTGACACGAGCGACGCGAAGGCCGCCCCGAGGGGCGGCCTTCCGCGTGCTCAGGCAGGCGGCGGCCGTCCCTCCTCCCGACACCCCACCGGAAGGACGCCCGCCCCATGCCCCAGTCCGACTTCTCCCTCACCCGGCTCCTGGACGACTCCGCCCCGCCCTTCGCGCTGCTGCGCCGGCGCACCCCGGGCCGGGACCACGACACCGTCGAGGTGCTCCTCGGCCCGGTCCACGAGGCCGAGCGCCTGGCCGACCTGCCCGTCCGCGAGCTGCCCACCCTCGCGCTGGTCCCCTTCCGCCAGATCCGCGAGCGCGGTTTCGACGTCCGCGACGACGGCACCCCGCTGAGCGTGCTGGCGGCCGAGGAAGCGTACGAGATCCCGCTCGCCGAGGCCCTGGCCGCCCTGCCCGGGCACGCCGTACGGGTCGACGACGGCCGCTTCGACGTCGCGGACGAGGATTACGCGGCCACCGTCGAGCGGGTGATCCGCGACGAGATCGGCCGCGGCGAGGGCGCGAACTTCGTGATCCGGCGGACCTACGGCGGCCGGATCGACGGCTTCGGCCGGGCCGACGCCCTGGCCCTGTTCCGGCGGCTGCTGGAGGGCGAGCGGGGCGCGTACTGGACGTACGTGGTCCACACCCCGGACCGCACCCTGGTCGGGGCCAGCCCCGAGGTGCACGTCCGCATGACGGGCGGCACGGTCGTCATGAACCCCATCAGCGGCACCTACCGCCACCCGGCCGGCGGGCCGACCGCCGAGTCCCTCCTCGCCTTCCTCGGCGACCGCAAGGAGACCGAGGAGCTGTCGATGGTGGTCGACGAGGAACTGAAGATGATGTGCACGGTCGGCGACATGGGCGGCACCGTCGTCGGCCCCCGGCTGCGCGAGATGGCCCACCTCGCGCACACCGAGTACGAGCTGCGCGGCCGCTCCTCCCTGGACGTCCGGGAGGTGCTGCGGGAGACCATGTTCGCGGCGACGGTGACGGGCTCGCCGGTGCAGAACGCCTGCCGCGTGATCGAACGGTACGAGCACGGGGGCCGCGGCTACTACGCGGGCGCGCTCGCCCTCCTGGGCCTGGACGCGTCCGGCGCCCAGACCCTGGACTCCCCGATCCTGATCCGCACCGCCGACATCGCCCCGGACGGGACGCTGCGGGTGCCGGTCGGCGCCACCCTGGTCCGCCACTCGGACCCGCGCGGCGAGGTGGCGGAGACCCACGCCAAGGCCGCCGGGGTACTGGCCGCCCTGGGCGTGCGCGAGGCCGCGCCCCGGCCGGCCGCCTCCGGCGCGGCCCGGCTGGCGGACGACCCCCGGGTCCAGGCGGCGCTGGCCTCGCGGCGGGCGGACCTGGCGCCGTTCTGGCTGCGGATGCAGGAGCCGATGCCCGCGGTCGCCGGGCACGCGCTGGTGGTGGACGGCGAGGACACCTTCACGGCGATGCTGGCGCACGTGCTGCGGGCGGCGGGCCTGGCCGTGACGGTACGCCGCTTCGACGCGCCGGGGCTGCGGGAGGAGGCGCTGGCCTGGGACGGCCCGATCGTGCTGGGCCCGGGCCCGGGCGACCCCTCCGACGCGGCGGACCCGAAGATGCGGATGCTGCGCGGGCTGGCGGGCGAGCTGCTCGCCTCCCACCGGGGCGGGCTGCTCGGGGTCTGCCTGGGGCACGAGCTGCTGGCGGCGGAGATCGGCCTCCCCCTCGTCCGCAAGGCGGAGCCGGCGCAGGGGGCGCAGGTGCGGATCGACTTCTTCGGCGTACCGGAGGTCGTCGGCTTCTACAACACGTACACCGCCGCCTGTGACGCGGAGGCGGAGGCGGAGCTGGCGGCGCACGGGGTGGAGGTCTCCCGGGACCCCGTCACGGACGAGGTCCACGCGGTCCGCTGCGCGGCGCGCGGCTTCGCGGGCGTCCAGTTCCACCCGGAGTCGGTGCTCACCCTGCGCGGGGCGCGGCTGGTCTGCGACCTGCTCCGCACCTTGGTCCCGGCGGGGCGGGGCGCGTAGCGGGGGGCGCGTAGCGGGGGATGGGCCCTGCGGGGCCGGTCCCCTACCCGCCCTTCCACCGTTCCCCGGGGCTCCGCCCCGGACCCCGC